>JAJDTI010000160.1 GCA_022827245.1 Pseudomonadales bacterium
TTCCTGCCGCGCTTCCGTTCGTGAGCGTGCGCGGCCTCGAGTCCCGCCACGGTGCGTTCGCGGATCAGCTCCCGCTCGAATTCGGCCAGCGCCGCGAAGACGTTGAACACGAGGCGGCCGGCCGCTGTCGTGGTGTCGACCAGCGCGCCCTCGCTGGCGAGAACCCGCAGGCCCACGCCGCGGGGCGACAGATCCTGCACCGTGTTGACCAGGTGGGCGAGGTTCCGGCCGAGGCGGTCGAGCTTCCAGACGACGAGCACGTCGTTCTTCCGCAGGGCGCGCAGGCAGTCTGTCGAGCCGCGGCCGGTGCCGGACGCCGGATGCGAGGTCGTGGTAGACGTTGACCGCGTCGACGCCGGCCGTCCCCAGGGCGTCGCGCTGCAGGTCCAGCTACACCCTGAGCGACGAGGACCTGCAGAACATCGGGGCCAGGCGGGTGCCCCCGCAAACAAGCTGGGCTTCGCACTGTAGCTGTGCGTGCGGTCCGAGACCCGGCACGAGCATCTAGCCGAACTGCGCCGTCTGTTACGGATTCCGGTCCTTCTCTGGCGGCGCTGGGCGTGAGCTCGTCGAGCGGCTCCGCGACGAAGCGGAACAGGCGCGGTCGAACGAGGACCTCGTGCGCAGCTTCCTTGCGGCCGAACTCGAAGTGGAGACGGCTGCTGCGCGTTCGACGCATCCGGGACGTTGCCATCGAAGCGCCTCTATGTGTTCGAGCGCGCGGGCGTCCCGAAGCCGCTGCGCCCTCTGGTCGGCGGCAAGGCGAACGTGGACCTGATCGACCGGAATTGGGCGGACATCCTGCGGGTGGCGGCCACCATTGGCCGCCGGGACCATGCGGTCGAGCCGCCCAGCGTGCCGATTTCCGGCACCGGGCTCTCCAGTGGACTCATGAGGCTCGCACACGGGCACCCGCGCGAGTGGCGCTACAATCTCAGCGTGCCCAGATCCACAACCAATGAGCTTCTGCTCAAGGCGGTCACCCAGCCGATGCGCATCCTCACCGTCGAGGCGACCGAGGAGACGGCCTTCTCCACCGAGCGTCTGCGCTGCAAGATCATGCGGGACGACGTCGACGACGGCGCCCTGGCTCTGATTTTCGCCGTTGCCGCCCTCTCGTTTCACGATGCCCGTCCCCGCGGCAGTTCGGACATCGACTACCTCGAACGAGACGAGTGGACGCCGGACGATCTGGCTCGCCACCTGCGCTTCACGGGGGGGACGCTGCGCCTGGACACGGACTACGTGCGCGGCCGGATGATGAAGACCTCAGTGACGGCTTGGCCAAGCGGGATCGTCGAGATCCAGACGATCAATCGACACCAGATGGCGTCACGGTGGGTCGGGACGCTCATGGGGAAGAAGCACCTACGCCTCGTCTCGGACGGAACCTCGCCACCGCGCTCGCGTCCGAGTTCATCGAGCGAGCAGCCATAACCAGGAAGTCGAGAGAGGCGCCGGACGGGCTACGTGGATTCGCTGGCGACCGGAGAGTTCATCGGCTGGTGCCTCAGCTACGGCTTCGTCGAGGACCTATTCCGGTGTCGCGGGATTCCTCACGGTTTGCCGGAGCGTCCGCGGTCGAACGCGGCGTCGAGGGCGGCGCGCAGGCGGGCGCCGTCGAGGGAGATGGGTGGCAGGCTCTCGATGGTCGGGTTGGGGTCGTGGGGGTAGCGCCAGGCGTGCCAGACGGGTCCCGTCGGTGACGACGCCGAGCCAACGGTACCGACACCATTCGTGTTGAAATACACGCTTAGGCCCGGTGTGATCCCTCTGGTCTTCATGAAGCTGTAGAGAGCGGTCCGGGACACGCCCGTGAGCTTGGCGATGGCGGTCTTCGAGACGCCGAGCTTGAGGAAGCGGCGGATCTCGTCCTCCTTGCCGTCAAGTCGTGAGCGCTCCGGAGGTGGCCCGTTGGCGTTCGGGCTGAGGGCTCGCTTTCGACACGCCGTTCGACGTCGCGCCGGGTGAGCAGGGTCCGGTCGAGCTGCTCGAGCTGGTTGATGGCGTCGGGGATGGAGAGCAGCCACCGGGGTTTCGCGGGCACCGTCGAGGTCCTCAGCGCCAGGGGGTCGCCGGGCCGCCTGGCGGACGGGTTCGCGCCGGCGGCGTCGACCCGCCGGCCCGACGCGCCTGTGCCCCCGCCTGGGCTTGGTTGAGCGTCCGGCTCGAGGTCGAGGCCGGCGGCGGCGGTTCCGGGCTGGAGGCCGCCTCCTCGCCGCCGACGGCGCGACGCGGTCGCGCGGCGGCCTCGACGGTCACTGCGCCGACGTTGGGGGCCCGGGCGCCAGAGGGTCGCGGCGAGCACGTCAACGCCGTCCGGCGGACCCTCAGACCCGTCCGGGTCCTGCCCGACCGGGGCTGTCGCGCCGTCTGCCCCCGTCCGGTGCGGGAAGCGTGGTCAACAGGTGCCGGAGGGTGACTGGGAACGGGGACCGCTGACACGGCGGAACTCGGCAAGGACCACGCCGACATCTGCCTGGAGCCCCTCGTCGCGCGCTATCCGCACCTGCGTCACGGCTTCCTGATCGAAGTATCTCAAGCGGAGCGAGGGAGGCGGCGAGAGCCGGGTCGCGGCGGCGGTCGCCGAGGCGGCCGCCCAGTTGTGTCGCTACGTCGCGGACGAACGCTTGGCGCGCCAGTATCCCGGCGTGCGGTTCATCGGCCTGGCGATGGTGTTCCACGGGCGGGACATGGCGACCTGCGAGGCTGTCGGCGACGGGGGTGCCGGTGACCTGAACGGATGTGGCCGATGACCGCTCGGAGAGAGCCCGTCCGCGCCGTCTCGGGCAAGCGACGGTACTCGTCGACCTCAGCTTGGTCCACGAGGTCCACGACGACCTGCGGCTCTCGGGTCGGGGCGGCTGCCGCCGCCGTCATGGTCGCGCGTACCGGTTGGCGAAGCGGTGTCGTAGCGGCGTTCGGTGACACGAGGTCAGCCGTCTGATAAGCTTCA
>JAJDTI010000020.1 GCA_022827245.1 Pseudomonadales bacterium
ACGACGCCCCGCCCGCCGCCGCCGCGGCAGCCGCGCGCACGCCCGCGGACCCCGGCGGGCCGGCCCGCGTGCTGGTGGTGGACGACGACCCGGCGATGCTGCGCTACGTCCGCGACGCCCTCGCTGGCGGCGGCTACGCCGCGCTGGTCACCGGCGACCCGGCCGACCTGCCGCGCATCCTCGCCGCGGAGCGGCCCGACCTGGTGCTGCTCGACCTGGTGCTGCCGGGCGCGGACGGCATCGAACTGCTGTCGGAGGTGCCGGGGCTCGCGCGGCTGCCGGTCGTGTTCATCTCCGCCTACGGGCGCGACGAGACGGTCGCCCGGGCGCTCGCGGCGGGCGCCGCCGACTACCTCGTCAAGCCGTTCTCCCCGACCGAGCTGACGGCCCGCGTCGGCGCCGCGCTGCGCCGCGCCGCCCCGCCCGGGCCGTTCGTGCTCGGCGACCTCGCCATCGACCACGACACCCGCCGCGTCACGGTCGCCGGCCGGGACGCGGATCTGACGCCCACCGAGTACGAGCTTCTGCGCGCCCTGGCGCTGGGCGCGGGGCGCATCGTCACCAACGAGGAGCTGCTGGAGCGGGTCTGGCCGGGACGCGAGATCGACAAGCTCGACCTCGTGCGCAACTTCGTCAAGCAGCTGCGCGCCAAGCTCGGCGAGGACGCGGCGGACCCCTCCTGGATCCACAACGTGCGCGGGGTGGGCTACCGCATGCCCAGGCCGGAGGGAGAAGCGCGCGGCGCGCTCCCGCCCGAACCGCCAACCGCCGAGCCGGACGACCCCGAGACCCGGAATCCCGCCTGACGCTTCGGCGCACGGCGCCCGGCCCCAACGCCGCCAAGGTGGTCAGGAGTTCAGGCGGTCGCGTTCGAGAGCCCAGGAACTCCCATGCGACCCCGTGCGACAGACCCGTTTCCACCGCGAATCGAGTGGGGGGCCAATTGGGGGGCCAGCCGCTCCCGGCCAAAAAAGGCCAGCTAAAACAAGGTCTTACAAGAGTGTTTGGCGGAGCGGACGGGACTCGAACCCGCGACCCCTGGCGTGACAGGCCAGTATTCTAAACCGACTGAACTACCGCTCCGTTTGCTGGCGGAAACGAGACTTGGTGGGTGTTGCAGGGCTTGAACCTGCGACCTACGGCTTGTAGGGCCGTCGCTCTCCCAACTGAGCTAAACACCCCGCGCCAGCGGAGGGCGTATGTTACGGGCGGGGTACCGCTTGTCAATTCGGCGGGCCGGTTGTCCCTACGTTAACCCGGCGTTACGACGGGCTTGTCCTGTCCCGCTCGAACGCATGCTGGGGGCTGGATCGGGCTTGTCCTGTCCCTTGGCGCGGCTTGTGCGACTTCGGCTCGGGAGACCACAAGGGTCTCCCTACAGGAACCGGTCCGGGCTCCCGAGGACTGCCAGGTAAGCGAGCGCCAGGGCCATGCCGGCGCCGAGGATGTTGAACTTGGTGTCGAGGGCGTTGAGTTCGCCCTTGATCTCGCCCCTGATCTCACTCTTGAGTTCGGCGAACTGCTTGTCGACTTGCGCGAACTGCTCGTCCACATGCGCGCGAATGCCCGCGAAACCGAGTTCCTGATCCTTGCGCACTACCACATGCTCGCTCAGTTGCGTCGCGAGCGTGTGGGTGAGTCCTTCGGCTTGCTCCCGCTCCATCCCTGACCGCTGTAGCGCATCCGCCACCTGCAGTGTGTCCATCACCGGCTGTGCCATGGGTTCCGTGTCCTTTCGTCAGAATAGCCCTTTCCGTGACCCGAGGCACCTGCGCACGGGGATGCGGATGTGAGCCACAAACCATGGACTTTGCTTGACCGGGGACGCGGAGTCTGTAGGCCGTATCCGCAGTTGTCCGCGGACATTCGCCCGAAACCGCGTAGGGCACGGGCTTGTCCCGTCGCGGTCACGGCAGCGGCGTCGGCTCTAACTGCTCCTCCGTCAACTCCATCACGGCTTCCGCTCCGGCCTGCATCGCCGCAACGCAGGCGCCGGCGCGGGGCAGGATGGACTCGTTGTAGAAGCGCGTCGTGATGAGCTTCGCTTCGAGGAAGGCCCGTTCGGTGTCGCCTTGCGTGAGCCGCGCCTGGGCGGCCAGCGCGCCGCGCAGCGACTGGTGGGCGCCGCAGACGGTGCCGCACAGCATGAGGAGGTGGTACGAGACGGCTCCGGGGACGGTGAAGTCGTTGCCGGCGTGCTCGAGCAGCCAGTCGAGGCCGGTCTGCAGGTGGTCCACGCCGGCGCGGAACGCGGGTAGCTGGTCGGGCAGGCGCTCGCCGACTTGCGCCTCCGTCTCGCGCATCTCCCCGATCAGCGCCCTGAGCGCCGCGCCGCCGTCGCGCAGCACCTTGCGGCCCGCCAGGTCCGCGGCCTGGATGCCGGTGGTGCCCTCGTAGATGGTGGTGATGCGCACGTCGCGGTAGTGCTGGGCGGCGCCCGTCTCCTCGACGAAGCCCATGCCGCCGAACACCTGCAGCGCCAGCGACGCGATGTCCTGGGCGGTCTCCGTGCTCCAGGCCTTGATGATCGGCGTCATGAGGTCCGCGCGGGCCTGGTGCCAGGCGGCCGCCTCGCCTGCGGAGCCCGTGGCCCGGTCGAGGTGGGACGCGCCGACGTAGGCGACCGCCCGGATGGCCTCGATCTGGGCTTTCATCTCCATGAGCATGCGGCGCACGTCCGCGTGGTGGACGATGGTGACCGGCCCGTCGCTCCCGGGGAGGCTGCCCTGCACCCGTTCGCGGGCGTACTCCAGCGCGTGCTGGTACGCGCGCTCGGCCACGGAGAGGCCCTGCAGACCCACGCTGATGCGCGCGTGATTCATCATCGTGAACATGCACGCGAGGCCCCGGTTCGGCTCGCCCACGAGGTAGCCGACGGCGTCGTCGTACTGCATCACGCAGGTCGGGCTGCCGTGGATGCCGAGCTTCTCCTCCAGGGACAGCGCACGGACGCCGTTGGGTGCGCCAAGGGCGCCGTCTTCGCCGACGAGGATCTTGGGCACGAGGAAGAGCGAAATGCCCCGTACGCCCGGCGGCGCGTCCGGCAGGCGCGCGAGCACGAGGTGGACGATGTTCTCGGCCATGTCGTGGTCGCCGTAGGTGATGAAGATCTTCTGGCCCGACACGCGGTACGCGTCCCCATCCGGCACCGCCGTCGAGCGGATGAGCGCGAGGTCCGACCCGGCCTGCGGCTCGGTGAGGTTCATCGTGCCGGTCCAGGTGCCGGCGATCATGTTCGGCAGCCACGTCGCCTTGAGCGCGGGGCTCGCGTGCTCCTCGATCGCGTGTATCGCGCCCCCGGCGAGCAGCGCGCAGTTGGACCAGGCGAGGTTGGCCGACTGCCAGAGTTCGGAGACGGCGATCGAGAGCAGCGCCGGAAGTCCCTGCCCGCCGTACTCGGGGTCCGCGTCCAGGGCCGTCCAGCCGCCGTCGCGGAACGTCCCGTAGGCCGCGCGGAAGGCCTCGGGCACGTGTACCCCGTCCTCCTCCAGCCGTGCGCCCTCGGCGTCGCCGGCGGTGTTCGTCGGCGCGATCACTTCTTCGGCGAGGGTCGCGGCTTCCTTGAGCACGGCCCGCGCGAAATCCGGGCTCGCGTCCTCCCACCCCGGCAGGGCGTGGATCTCGTCCCAGCGCGCGAGATCCTCCAGCACGAACCAGATGTCGCGCGTCGGCGCCCGGTAAGTCGTCATCGAATGCTGTTCCTCCGTAGGCCGCGGCTCCGGGCCGCTTCAGTGCGTCTCCTCGTAGAGCTCCCGGCCGATCAGCCAGCGCCGAATCTCCGAGGTGCCCGCCCCGATCTCGTAGAGCTTGGCGTCCCTGAGCAGCCGCTCCGTCGGATAGTCGCGGATGTAGCCGTTGCCACCGAGGATCTGCACCGCGTCCAGCGCCAGCGCCGTCGCGGTCTCGGCGCAGTGCAGGATCGCCCCCGCCGCGTCCTTGCGGGCCGTCTCGCCCCGGTCGCAGGCCGCCGCCACCGCGTAGAGGTACGCCCGGCACGCGCTCGTCCGCGTGTACATGTCCGCCAGCTTGCCCTGCACGAGCTGGAACGTCCCGATGGGCTCGCCAAACTGCACCCGGTCGTGCACGTACGGCACGACGGCGTCCAGGCAGGCCTGCATGATGCCCACCGGGCCGCCGGCGAGCACCACGCGCTCGTAGTCGAGGCCGCTCATGAGCACGCCGACACCGCGGTCTTCGGCGCCGAGTACGTTGCCCGCCGGCACCTCGGCCTCCTCGAACACCAGTTCGCACGTGCCCGAGCCGCGCATGCCGAGCTTGTCGAGCTTGGGCGAACGGGAGAAGCCCGGCGTGTCGCCCTCCACGATGAAGGCGGTGATGCCATGCGGCCCCGCCTCGGGCCGGGTCTTCGCGTAGATCACGAACGTGTCGGCGTCAGGGCCGTTGGTGATCCACATCTTGGCGCCGTTCAGCACGTAGACGTCGCCCTCGCGGCGGGCGGCGAGCCGCATGGACACCACGTCCGAGCCCGCGCCGGTCTCGCTCATCGCCAGGGCGCCTACGTGCTCGCCGCTGACGAGCCCCGGCAGGTACCGCGCCTTCTGCTCGCGCGTGCCGTGGCGCTCGATCTGATTCACGCACAGGTTCGAATGGGCGCCGTAGGAGAGGCCGACCGACGCCGAGGCGCGCGAGATCTCCTCCATCGCGATGCAGTGGGCCAAGTACCCCATGTCGGCGCCGCCCCACTCGGGCGCCGCCGTGATCCCGAGCAGGCCGAGCTCCCCCAGGCGTGGCCAGAGGTCGCGCGGGAAGGCGTTTTGCGCATCGATCCCCGCCGCCCGGGGCGCGATCTCCGCGGTCGCGAAGTCGCGCACGGTGTCGCGCAGCAGGTCGAGCGTCTCGCCTAGTCCGAAGCTGAGGGAGGAGTACACGCCGGGCGTCGTTCCATCGCGTGGCGCGGCAGTCTATCACCGGCCCGCGGCCGCGTTGGCGCTGTGCTCGGAAGGCGTGGCCGCGGGCACCTGCCAGGACATGCGGCGGTATAATCGGGCCAAGACTTGGCCAATGGAGGGCCGTGCATGGAAGCGCAAATGGTACAGGCGGTCGGGACCATCGTGTCGCCGGTCGCGATGGTGGCGTTGGTGATCTACTTGATGCGGAGTTTCGCGGGTCGTCTCGACCAGCTCGACGCCCGGATCGGCGGACTCGGCGACCGGATCGACAAGCTGGACGCAAGGCTGAGCGAGCGCATCGAACAGTTGGACGCAAGGCTGAGCGAGCGCATCGACAAGCTGGATGCAAGGTTGAGCGAGCGGATCGACAAGCTTGACGCGAGGTTGAGCGAAAGTATCGACAAGCTGGACGCGAGGTTGAGCCAGCGCATGGACAGGATCGACTCGCGCATGGAAGGTCTGCAGAACGACCACAAGGACCTCGCGAGCCAACTCTCCGACCTGCAGGGGAGGCTCGCGACGTGATCCGTTCCTCGCGAGGAAACGAAGCCGTGGGGAGAATCCGCCGCTCCCCACGATAAGGTGAACCGAAACGGCGGGCCTGGCGGTGGATCGGCACCACCCCCCGGCCCGCCTCAGCGTTGGACCCAACCATGACGATCGTCGACGAGACCCTTCTGGACGCCCTGCGGGCACTGGATACGCCCACCGTCTGCAACGCCTTGGAGCGCGTCGCGCCGAAGCGCCGGGGGTACGGCTACACCGTCGACCCGCTGGTCTGCACGCGGCCGGAACTCGGGTCGATGGTCGGGTACGCCAGGACCGCCACCATCCGCGCCATGCACCCGTCCGACCTCGCGGGCGCCGAGGCGCGGGGCATGCAGGACGGCTACTACTCGTACGTCGACGACGGGCCGAAGCCCAGCGTCATGGTCATCCAGGACCTCGACGGCGAGTCCCGCGGGTACGGGTCGTTCTGGGGCGAGGTGAACAGCAACATCCACAACGGACTCGGCTGCATCGGGCTCGTCACCGACGGCAGCGTGCGGGACCTGCCGGACGTGGCGGAGGGCTTCCAGATGCTCGCGGACCGCGTCGGCCCGTCCCACGCGTTCGTCCATCCGGTGGGCTTCGGCACGCCGGTCACCGTGGCGGGCATGCGGGTGAAGGACGGCGATCTCGTGCACGCGGACCAGCACGGCGCCGTGGTGATTCCCCATGACGTCGCGGAGGACGTGCCGGAGGCGGCCGCCGCGATCGCGCGCCGCGAGGCGGTGATCATCCAGGCGTCCCAGGAGCCCGGCTTCGACATGGCGCGCCTGCGCCAGGCGTGGGGCGACGCGGCGGAAGTGCACTGATGCCGGAGCTGCTGCCGCCGTTCTCGCTGCGCGACCAGCACGGCGTCGACCGCGCCTTTCCCCCGGCGGCGAAATCCGTCCTCTGCTTCGCGAAGGAGGACTGTCCGACCTGCAACCTCGTGATGCCCCTCATCGAGGCGCTGCACCGCGACAGCCCCCTCGACGTGCTCGTGCCGGGCCAGACCTCCGACGGCAACGCGACCCTCATCGACCGGCACGACCTGACCGCTCCCGTGCTCGACGATTCGGCGCTCAAGGTCTCGTTCGCCTACGACGTGGACACCGTGCCGCTCGTCATCGCGGCCGACCCGGACGGCTCCGAGGCCGACCGCCTCGTGGGCTTCGACAAGGGCGAGTGGCGCGCGTTCTTCGAGCGCCACGCTCCGGACCTCGCGGTGGACTGGGACACCCTGCCCGACTGGCGTCCCGGCTGCGGTTCGCTGACCCAGGACCCGGTCATCGGAGAACGCCTGCGGGCGGAGGCGGAGAACAGCCCCCTGCGTGCGCGGCGCATCGAGATCGCGCCCGCGGACGACGTGCACGAGTTCCTGTTCGACCAGGGCTTCACGGACGGCCTGCCGGTCGTGCCGCCGACGCCGGAGCGCGTGCTGCGGATGCTCGGCGGGACCCGGCGCGATCCGCAGGACGTCGTGGCGACCATCCCGCCCAATCTGGCGCCCGCGACCGTCGAGAAGGTCGCGGTGAACGCCGTGCTGGCCGGCTGCCGGCCCGAGCACCTCCCGGTCGTGATCGCCGCCCTCGAGGCGGTGTGCACGGACGAGTTCAACATCCACGGCGTGATGGCGACGACCATGGGCGCCTCGCCGGTCATGATCGTCAACGGGCCGATCCGGCACCGGCTGGGCATGAACATGCGCCTCGGCGTCCTCGGCCAGGGCGACCGCGCCAACTCCGCGATCGGGCGCGCGCTGCGGCTCACGGTGCGCAACGTCGGCGGCGCCCGCCCCGGCGGCACGGAACGCTCCACCCTCGGCAACCCCATGAAGTACACGATGTGCTTCCCGGAGTGGGAGGAGCGCGGCGAGTGGCCGCCGCTCCACGTGGAACGGGGGTTCGATCCGGAGGACTCCGTCGTCACCGTGTTCGCCATGACGAGCGGCCCGAGCCTGATCGTCGACCAGAACTCGCGCAACGCGAGCCAGCTCGCCGGCTCCTTCGGGCTCGTCATGGAGGGCGCCCACCACCCGCGCGCGCACCACATGGGCGACTGCATCCTGGTGGTCTGCCCGGAGCACGTCGACACGCTCAAGGTGGACGGCTATTCGAAGGACGACGTCCGCGGGCGCATCCAGGAGGTGACCGCGAAGCGGCTCCGGGACCTCATGGCCGACGAGGTGTCCGGGACCGGGCTCGATCCGCAACGCGCCAAGGCGATGTCCAACGAGCAGCTCGACCGGATGGCGCCGAAGTTCGCATCAAGGGACAACATCCACATCGTGGTAGCGGGATCCGAGGCCGGGAAGTTCTCGGGTCTCTTCCACGGCTGGGCCAGCGGGCCGATGGGCTCGATGCCCGTCTCGCGCCGGATCGAGGACTGAGACGGACCCGTGGCAAACGATTCATCAAACCCCGCGCCGCATTCGACGCGGGATCACTTGAGAGGAGGAAGGCGCATGACGACCATTCTCGACCCCACCGACGAACGGGTGCCGATCGCCCGTTCGGTCAGCCCGCGTCCCGACGCGGTCACGGGCTCGGTGGCCCTGCTCGACATCTCGAAGCCGCGCGGCAACGTGCTGCTCGACCGGCTCGAAAGCCGGCTCCGGGAGGAACTCCCCGGCATCGAGATCAACCGTTACGCGAAGCCGACGTTCACGAAGCCCGCGCCGACGGAACTGCGCCAGGACATCCGGGCGCAAAACGACTTCGTCGTCGAAGCGCTGGCCGACTGAGGCTCCTGTACCACGTGCAGTTTGCATGACACGGTATGGTTCGAGATTCAGGGCGTCCCGGCGGTTTCGATCGCCTCCAGCGAGTTCCGCGAGGCGGCGGGGACACAGGCGAAGGCGCTCGGCATGGACGACGCGCGCTGCTGTTTCGTGCGCCACCCCATCCAGGACCGCACGGACGAGGAGATGCGCGCGCTGGCCGATGAGGTGGTCGCGGAAGTGATCGATGCGCTGACCGGGTAGGAGGCTCAGGTTCGCGGATTTCGACTCCGCTTTACCGCAGGTCGCGGGCGGACGCTTGATGGTGACGTAACGCTTCCGCTTCCATCAGCTCCGCCTGCCGGCCGATCCAGAGACCCACGTTCGGGTGGGGCAAGAGCCCGAGGCCGTCGGCGCGATAGTCCAGTTCGCCGAGCACCCGCTCGTAGGGGCCGAATCCCTGCACGCGGAACGGTACGACGATGGGCGTGAACCCCCGCGAGTTCGCCTGCGCGATGTAACTTTGGATTTCCCGTTCCGCGACACTCCTCCGGTCCGGCCAGTCCTCCCGCAGGGTGAAAACCCGGACCTCCTTCACGCGCAGTCGTTCGCGAGCACTCCCGGTCCGCTCCGTGATCTTCTCGATCCAGCGCTCGTTCTCGGCGTCGTCGCCAGGTCCATGAGCGATCACGGCGACCACTTCGTTGTCGGGTTCGGAGCTGAGTGCGCGTATGCGCGCGGTCAGCACTTCGTCCATTTCGACGGCATCGGCCAGTCCCTCGATGCTGACGTGGAACGCCAGTTCCGTATCCACCCTCCAGAAGCCCATGGGCATGGCCATGTGGCCGGATCCCACGTGTGCGTGTTCCCCCTCCGCCTTCGGCGGCGCACCACGTTGCAGGCCGAGAATCTGCAGGGTTCGGTCGTACCAGCTTTCGCCCGAGACGAACACCCGAACCACGCCAACGTGTCGGACACCTCGGGATTCGAGCCTTCGAACAGCCGCCTCGATGGACCCGGCGTCGGCCATACCCAACGCCAGTTCCACCGGAAAGCGGGCCCTCAGCGGTTCCACGGCTTCCACCAGATGCGCGTTCCATTCGTCGCTGCCGCCATGCGCCATGATCATCACGCCGAAACTGAAATCAGCGCCTGAACCACCGGTTTCCCGTACCGCCGTTGACTCGCACGAGGCCAGTCCGGCCGCCATCGCGCACACCGAAATCACGCTGGCAAACCGGGTTGTCAGGGCATCAATGCGCATCGCGTCGCTTCCTGGGTCTATGAAGGTGCTATATGTCGAGATACAAGCCGATCCGGAAACTGGTTCCGGGCTGCTGCGCGTTCTCTATCGCCGCCTGCGACTCCGCGTTCATGCTGCTGATGTTGATCCAGCGGGCGTAGACTTCGTCGAAGACATTGAACACGCCGAAACGCAGTCGCATGGAATCCGAAAAGTTGTAGTTTCCGACGATGTCGACGACGGCATGGCTGTCGGCGGTCACGCGCTCAGGCGTTGAGACGCGGTCCTTCTCCCCGACTGCGGTAAGCAGCACCTCGCCGCCCCACCGACCGGATGGCGCGTCGAACCTGAGACCCGCCACCAGCGTGAGCGGGTCCACCGAGTCGAGCGGTGTCGACGCAGTCCGGTTGTCGCCGCGGGCGTAGGCGAGCGCGGCGCGCGCCTGCCACTGCTCGCCGAGGAGGATGCGCACGCCGAGTTCCGCGCCCCGGATCTCCACCTTGCCGATGTTCCGGTTCTGAAACAGGCTGATCGGTCCCCTGGTTCCGACGAACGCGTTCTCGATGAAGTTCGTGTACCGGTTCCGGTAGGCGGCGACGCTTAGGAACGCCCGCTCGAAACTGGCGCGCAGTCCGACCTCGAGGCCGTTGCTGTTCTCCGCCGACAGCTCCGGATTGGGTATCGTCGCGTATTGGAAGCCCAGGTTGACGAAGGACTGGTTCGCTTCCGCGAAGTTCGGCGGGCGATAGCCCTCGGCGAACTGGCCGAACACCGACCAGGTTCCGTCGACGTCGTACAGGACTCCGAGGCTCAGGGACGCCGCGCCTTCGTCGATCGACTCCACGGGGAAGCCGTAACCGCCGACCTGCCCGGTACCGTCCAACGAGGGTTCCGGGATCGCCTTCATGCGGTAGCGGTCGTAACGCGCCCCCGGGATCAGGGTGAGCCCACTCCCGCCGAAGGCTATTTCGTCCTGAAGGTAGATCCCGGAGCGCGTGGTGGACGTGTCGGGGATGGTCTTGTTCGGAAACACCTCCGGCGGCGCGAAGGGATAGGCGGAAATCCGACACGTCGCCCGGCCGCTCGCGAGTTCCTCGTCGCAACGATTGCGGGGGCGCTGCGTATCGGTCTCCTCGAGACTGGCGCCGTACGCGAGGGAGTGGGTCAACGCCTCGGTCGCGACCGTCTTGCGCAGGTTCAGGTTCAGCGCCAGGGTCTGCTGGTCGAAGTCGAAGGTGGACCTCCTGAGAGCTCCGGTACCGCGATAGGTGCGGGGGTCCCGGGGATCGATGAACGAATAGCTCGTGCGTGTCTCCTCGGTGTACTGGGACGCGTCGGTCTCCTGGTGGTTCAGGTCGACTTCGAGGTCGTCGAACAGGGGCAGTCCCGCTTGCCAGCGATAACGCACGCCCGCGCGCAATCGTTCGGTATCGTCCCGACCTGCGGAGCGCGATACGGTCCGGCCGGTCTCGGAGTCCAGCCGGGTGGCCAGCTCCTCGACGAAGCTGTCGAGGCTGAGTCGCAGTTGGTGGCCCGGAGCCAGCTCCCAGTACATCTGGAGCAACAGGCTGTCGGAGTCGCCGTCCTGCGGGTTCAGGCTCCCCGGACCGTTGACGTCCTGTTCCGCGAACTCCCTGCGGGTGTACTGGGCCAGCAAGTCAACGTCGGCGAACCGGAACGCGCCGGTGAGTCCGCCCCGGTACTGCTCGTCCGCATCCGCCGCGGCAACGCGCAGGTTCAAGGCAGCCCGATCAGCGCCCAGGTAGTCCCGGGGTTCCTTGCTGGTGAGGATGACCGCACCGCCTATGGCGTCCGCGCCGTACAGGGCCGAAGCGGGGCCCCGAATGAGTTCCACGGTCTTGATGTTGTCGGTGTCGATGCTGTCCCTGCCATAGGAAGCCGGGCCAGCGTGGTAGATATCGTTGCTGCGAATACCGTCGACGACGGTGAGGACGCGGTTGCCGCCGATGCCGCGAATGCTGAAGCCCTCATTGCCGCCCCGGCGCGCGGTGCTGACCGAGACGCCGGGCTGGAAGCGCGTCAGGTCGTCCAGGTCCTCGACCAGTTCCCGCTCGACGTCCTCGGCCGTGATCAGCGAGACGGTCCCGGCAATGTCCTCGATGGCGCGCGGAAGGCGGGTAGCATTGACGATCAACTCCTCGACCCGGTCGCTCCCCTCCTGCGCGACCGTGGGTGCCGCCAGGGCGATTCCGAAGCTCGCCGCCAGTACCGATCTCGACAGCGCCGAGAACCTGTCCGACCGCGAGTGCCGCGCGTGCGATCTTCCGCCGTTCATGACTCGCTCCATCCGCGTCGGTCGGCCGACTGGCTCGGGGTTGAATTGGGGAGCGTAATCCAGCGTTATGCGTTTGTAAATGTAAATGCGAAAGATTCGTATACGTGTATCTCCGTGCCAGGCCATCCAGGACCGCACGGACGAGGAGATGCGGGGCTGGCGACGAGGTGGTTGGGGAGGTGATCGAGGCGTTGACCGGGTAAGGAGCCTCAGGGCTCGGTCACCGCGATGGCGGCGTTGCCGGCGGACTCGATGAAGCGACGATCAAAGGTCAACATGGCCTCGCATCGCGAGGCTGCGCCGAGATGCAGCGAATCGGCGAAGTCCATCCCCGCCTCCGCGCGCTGGAGGGCCTCGGCAAGCAGGACAGGATCCTCTACCGATACTCCAGGCAGCCCAGCCAAGTCGCCCAGGGCGCGAGCGACGTCCTCAGGGACGAAACCGTAGGCACTGCGCAGGACCCATTCGGTCTCGAGCAGCACCGTCGTGGCGATGAAGGCACCACCGGCATCGATCACGGCCTTCGCGCGCGCGGCTTGGACGGGATCGTCCCGCGTCAGATAACGGACGACGACATTGGTGTCAATCGCGCGCATGACGGCGGCGCGCCTCCGCGCGGACGCCTGCGTCCATCTCCTCGACTGACTTGGGCACGCCGTCGAACGCCAGGCTCCCGAAGACATCCTCCGGGCGCGTCTCGGCGAAGACGGGGATCGGCTTCAGCAGGACTCCATCGCTGGTGCTCTCGACCGCCAGACGCGTGCCCGCACTCCAGCGGAGCGCATCGCGAATGCCCTTGGGCAGGATGACCTGCCCCTTGGTCGACACGATCGTGGTCGCTCGTTCGGGAACCGGCATCCGCATACCATCCAGCGCAGTAAGACGCGAGTAAGTTATCTCGGCAGGCGCTCGGGCGCAAGGGCCGACGTAGCTACGTTTCATCCGCCCGGTTCCGGGGCGTCGCGCACCCATTCGAGACGGGACCGGACGCGCCCGCCGCCTATTCCCCCCGCAGCGCCGTCACGATGGGCAGCCGCGCGGCACGCACCGCCGGGAAGAGCCCTCCGACCAGGCCCAGCGTGATCGCCCACACGAACCCGAGCTGGAGCAGGTCTGCCGTCACGGCGAAGTCGAAGGCGATCTGCGAGAAGGAGCCTCCGGCGAGGGTCGACACGGTCCAGCCGTTGAAGCCGACGTAGGCGACGGAGGCGCCGATGACGCCGCCGAGGGCCGCGAGCGCGATGGCCTCGATCACGACGGAGACGACCACCGGCAAACCGCTGAATCCGAGTGCCCGGAGGGTGGCGATCTCGACCGACCGCGTGGAAACGGCGGTGTACATCGTGTTGAGCGCGGCGAACACGGCCCCGATGGCCATGATCGCGGCTACCGCGTAGCCGAAGTTCGTGATGAGCGCGGTCAGCGACTCCGACTGCTCGGCGTAGTAGTCCTCCTCGCTGCGCAGTTCGAGGTCGAGGCGCGGATCCTCCTCCACGCGCTTCGCCACCGCGTCCACCACCTCCGGAGACTCGAGGCGTACCCGCATCGAACTGACCCCGGGACGCCGGAACGCCGACTGCGCGGTCGCGAGATCCACCCACACTTCGGACTCGTAGGCCGAGCCGTCCGCCTCGAAGAACCCGACGATGGTCCAGGAACTCTCGCGGAACTGCATGGTCGCGCCGAGATCGACGCCCTCGAACTCGATCGCGGCCTTGCGGCCCGCGATCATCTCCGCCTTGCCCGTTTCGAAGCGGCGGCCCTCGACGACCTCCACCTCCGGATGTATCTCGAATGCCGCCTCCGCCACGCCCCGGATCGCCAGGTTCGCCGGGGACTGGTTGGAGCGTTTCGGCACGTCCTGGATGAGGAACAGTTCCCCGCTCGACCCGACGATCTCCGGCATGGAGGCCACGATGTTCATGGCGTCGGTGTCCATGAAGCTCGACAGTTCGCCGGAGGAACCGCCGCGCAGCACGATCGCGCGGTCCGGGGCCCCCGCCCGGTCAAGCGCCGACTCGAAGCCCTTGCCCATCGCGAGGATCGCGACGAGTACGCCGACGACGCCGCCGATGCCCACCACGACCACCGAGGAACTGCCGAGCCGGGCCGGCAGGTTGCGGATGTTGAGTACCGTGATCTCGAAGATCTGTCCGAACATGTCAGCGTGCCCGCAGTGCGTCGACGATGGACAGCCGCCGCGCCGTGAGCGCCGGCACCGAACCGACGACGAGGCCCAGCAGTAGCGCGATGCCGAGGGCGCTCGCCACCACCGGCCACGTCACCTCGATGAGGCCGAAGAACTGCTGCAACTGCGGCTCGATGGCCATCATCGCCAGCGTGCCGAGCCCCACGCCGAGCGCCCCGCCGACCACGCCCAGCAGCACGGCTTCCGCCAGCACCAGCAGCGCCACCGAGCCGTCCGTGAAGCCAAAGGTCTTCAGTACCGCGAGTTCGGGGACGCGTTCGCGCAGCGACTGCGCCATCGTGTTGCCGGTCAGCAGCAGGATGGTGAAGAACACCGCGGCGAGGATGCCCGTGGTCATGAGACCGATGTCGCCCTGCTGCCGCGCGAACTCGCGCTGCGCCTCGTCCTCGGTCGCCGTACGGGTCGGATTGAGGGAGTTCTCGAACAGCGCGTCGATGGCGCTCGCCACCTCCGCCGCCTGCTCCGGGTCCTCGACCCGCACCGTGAGCCAGCCCACCTGGCCCTGCCCGAACTGCTTGGCTTCGTCGAAATAGTCGTAGTGGAACAGGAACACGCCGCTCCCGGTCTCGTCCCGCCGGTCGCCGTGCAGGTAGGTGCCCACCAGGTCGAACTCCCACAGTCGGCTGCCGTCCAGCTTCGGGTAGATGTCCCCCTCGATCGGAATCTTGTCGCCCACTTCCCAGCCGAAGCGCGCCGCCATGCCCGCCGGCGCCACCGCACCGGTGCGCGTGTTCTGGAACGCTTCGAGCTGGTCCGGATCGATGGCGAACTCCGAGAACATCTCGAAGTAGGACTTCGGGCTCACCGGGAACTTCGGAAAGAAGTTGCGCGAGTCCTGGTAGATGCCGCCGAACCAGTCCGCGTGCGTCACGGCGGCGACGCCCGGTACGCGCTCGACTTCGCGCAACTGGCTGATGAGGAGCGGGTCGATGATGGAAAACTTGGGCGACACCTGCAGCCGGTCGACGCCCGCCGGCCCGAAGCCGCCCGAGTCGAACGCCACCGCCACCGAGCGCAGCATCGTGAAGAGGACGAACGCGACCAGCACCGACAGCAGGGTGAGGACCGTCCGCACCTTCTTGCGGAAGAGGTTCGACCAGACCAAGCCCACGCCGCTCATGACGCGTCTCCGCTCAGCCGCCCCTTGTCGAGGTGCAGGACGTGGCTCGCGTGGTCCGCGGCCTTCGGGTCATGGGTCACCATCACGATGGTCTTGCCGTGCTCGCGGTTCAGGATCGCCAGCAGGTCGAGGATCTCCTCCGCGGTATCGCGGTCGAGGTCGCCCGTCGGCTCGTCGCAGACCAGGAGCGACGGATCCGCCACGATGGCCCGCGCGATCGCGACGCGCTGCTGCTGGCCGCCGGAGAGTTCGCCGGGCTTGTGGCTCGCGCGGTCCCCGAGGCCGACGATCTCGAGCGCCGTGTCGGCGTTCTTCTTGCGCTGCTTGCCGGAGAGCTTCGTCAGCAGGAGCGGCAGCTCCACGTTGCGGCGCGCATTCAGCACCGGGAGAAGATTGTAGAACTGGAAGACGAAGCCCACGTTGCGCGAGCGCCACCTCGCGAGCGCCCGCCCGGACATGCCGTTCAGGGACTCGCCGCCGACGACCACCGAGCCCGAGGTCGGGTGGTCGATGCCGCCGATCATGTTCAGGAGGGTCGTCTTGCCGGAGCCGGACGGGCCCATGAGGGCGAGGTAGTCGCCCTCGTCGATCTCGAGGTTGATGCCCGTCAGGACGTCGACGGTTTCGCGCCCCTTCGTGTAGCTCTTCTCGATGCCCCTGAGTTCGACGATCGCCATGTCCGATAGCCTCCTGCTTGACGAAACGGCTGGCAAGTGACGCCGCGCGCCGCGGCGACTTCCATGCCCCCGGCCGCCGTCACTGCAACACGCTGACGTGTCCGCCCTCCGCCAGCACTTCCGCGGGCACGTCGGCCAGCGACGCGAGCACCCGCTCGCCCCCGGTCAGGCCCGCGACGATCACCACCCCGGACCCGCGCGTCGAGCCGACCTC
>JAJDTI010000195.1 GCA_022827245.1 Pseudomonadales bacterium
GACCCCTTCTGCGGCACCGCGACGGTCCTGGTTGCCGGGCGGCGGGCGGGGCTGCACGTAGCCGGCGCCGACGCCGACCCCGGGAACGTGGCGCTGGCCAGGCAGGCTCTTGAACACGAGGCCGGCCAGGATGAGGCGGCCGACCAGGACGCGGTAGCCACCGAGCCGCTTCCGAGCACATAGTCTCCAGGCCGGTGCCCCCGGCCCGCTGTCTGGACGGCAACTGCGGTGCCCACGAGCTGGCGGCTGCAGGGAAGCGGGGGGGCGAGCATGTCCTCGTCCATCGACATCGCCGACTCCCTGAACTGCCGGTCGAGGACCGAACTACTCATTCCACGGGGCGGGGAGGCTTCTCTCCTTTGCGACGCGTCATCATGGCCATGTTGCCCCACATGGCACCATCCGCCTCACTCGCCGTCCGGATTCCCACCGACGGGAGGGTCCCAGCGACCGCGTCCTGCCCGCTCGCCTTCGATCCAGCCTTCCAGGCGAGCGAGCCTGCGGTCGACGTCGGCCAGTTGCACGCCGAGCGCGTCGACACGGCCCGCCAGCGACCGGATGTCTGTGCCCTGCGACGCGATCTGACGCCACAACAGCCCCCCGATCGCGACCATCACAGCGATCGTCGCCCAGTCCGCTTCCATGGTCTTCAGTCCTCGTGCTTCCGCTGTACCGGAGCCGGGGTTTCAGCGCGTCCGCGATCAACCCGTCGAACTCGTCCCGGCCTGTCAGGCGCGAACCATGACATCTCCGATTCGCCACCGGGCGACGTGCTCGACCGCCATGATCTCCGTCCATACCTCGCTGAGGCCAGCCTTGAACTGATTGGACGTGACCAGGTCGTCGCGCTCGGCGGCGAGACGAACCGCGTTCGTGATGGCGTCCGCCTGGGCCGGCGTGAACTCGGCCGCCGTCAACGATCGCGCGACCGCGTGCGTGTCGAGCATGGCGGTCCCAGCGTAGCACACGCCACCAGCGGGGTGAACCTGCACCCGAGCGTCACCCGCGGCGCAGGGGGACGACCTGCCCGCGCACCACCTCGAGGTACTCCCCCCAGTCCTCCATCAGGTGACGGCGACGTTCGAACAGGTCCGACCGGGCGTAGGCCGCCTCGGTCTGGTTCCTCACCGCGTGGGCCAGGGCCGCCTCCATCACCTCCCGAGGGTGGTTCGTCCGCTCCGACGCCCAGTCCCGGAACGACGACCGGAAGCCGTGGGGCACGGCCGCGATGCCCAGGCTCCGCACCAGCTTCGAGAGCGCCGCGGCGTCGAGCGCCTTGCCGCGAACGGCCGGGAACACCAGCGCCTCATCGCCCGCCTCGTTCCGCGCCCCGCGAAGCTGCTTCGCCTCCCGCAGCACCTCGACCGCCCGGCCGTACAGCGGCACCCGATGCTCCCGCTTCGCCTTCATCCGCCGCCCCGGAACCGTCCACACCATCGCGGCAAGGTCCATCTCGCCCCACGTCGCCAGCCGGACCTCGGCCGAGCGCGCCGCGGGTCAACACCAGGAACTCGAACGCCAGCCGCGTCCCGACCCACGCATCGGCGTTGCGGACCGCGGCGACGGCGGCGGCGACCTCGTGGTGGGGAAGCGCCGCCCGGTGCTGGACCGGCGTGGACCGCTTCGGCAGGGCTGCCGTGATGGCGTCGCCAGCGGGGTTGTCCTGCCGGTAGCCCTGCGCGATGGCCCACCGCATGACGGTGCCGATGCGCTGGCGGACCCGCCGCGCGGTGACGTGCTTGCTCGTCCAGATCGGCAGCAGCGCCGCCATGACGTCGGCCGTCGTCACCTCGTCGACGGTCTTGCCGCCGATGCGGGGGAAGACGTGGTCGCGCATGCTGGCCCACCACTGCCTGGCGGTGTCGCTGCCGTCGCGCCACGCCTCGCTGTAGATGTCGAGCACCTTGCCGGCGGCTCTCTCGAAGGTCGGGATGCCGGAATCCCGCTTGCCGCCGAGGGGGTCGCCGCCCTGGCGAGCGAGCTTGCGGTTGGCGAGGGCCTTTCGTCGGGCCTGGGCGAGCGAGACCAGGGCGTAGCTGCCGAGGCCGAGTCCGCGGGACCGGCCGCGGATGACGAGTCGCTGCACCCAGCGGCGGGCGCCGGAGGGGTCGACGTGGAGGTAGAGGCCGTTGCCGTCCGCGTAGCGGCCGGCCGCGGCGACGTTCCGGCAGAAGGCGTCCGACAGCGCCTTGTCGGGGTGTCGGCCTCGGCGCTTGGTGGCTCGGGGCTTCCTGGGGAGTGTGCTCATGACGCTTTCGCCCTTTCTCTTGCCTGATTATCCATCCCGTTCCCAATTCGGTTGGGGACGATAGCGAAAGCGACTGGGCGGGCTCAAGACGGCCGAGCGAACAAACCCGTGTTTTCCAGTTGAATCCAGCCGGATTCAGGCGGACGGGCCGGATTCCGGAAAGCGAAAGTCTAGCTTCCACCGCGCAACGGAAACGAGGAGCCCAGGCTGGCACACTAGGGGGAGCAGAGGCACGATCGACCCCACACCGCCCACAGGATCGATTTCGACCTCGATCGAGAGTTTTTTGGCTTTTTTCGGGAAGCAGAACGCGGCTCAGCACGTCAGAACGCGTCAGAAGACGTCACGCGTGTTCGCGCCCACGTCCCATGCCGTGCTACTGGTCCCCAGGGTGTCCATGCAATAATAAATTATTGCTACACAACAACTTACGTCGTTCCTGTGCTAGGCTCGACCGTCATGGTCCACGGCGACCCAACCACGTCGGTTCCGCCCGTCGGCGGGCCGCAAC
>JAJDTI010000042.1 GCA_022827245.1 Pseudomonadales bacterium
GCGGGGCTTCCTCCAGCCTAAACCCGCCAGGCTCAAACGACGGCCAGCGCGGCCGCCTCGTCCACATCAACCGAGACCAGCCGGGACACGCCCGGTTCATTCATGGTCACGCCCAGGAGGTGATCCGCCATTTCCATGGTCAGCTTGTTGTGAGTGATCACCACGAACTGCACGTCCTGCGACATCTCGTGCAGCAATTCCGCAAAACGCGCGACGTTGGTGTCGTCCAACGGCGCGTCTACTTCGTCCAGCAGGCACACGGGGCTGGGGTTGAGCTGGAAGATCGCGAACACCAGCGCGATCGCCGCCAACGCCTTCTCACCGCCCGACAGCATGTGCACATTCGAGTTGCGTTTCCCAGGCGGCCGCGCCATGAGACGTACGCCCGTATCCAGCAGGTTGTCGCCGGTCAGTTCGAGGTACGCCCGGCCGCCGCCGAACAGCTTGGGAAACAGGGTCTTCAGGTGTCCGTTCACCTCGTCGAAGGTGGTCCTGAACCGGGTACGCGTCTCCCGGTCGATCCGGGCCATGGCGGCCTGGAGCGTTGCGAGCGCCTTCTCGATGTCCGCGTGCTCCGCATCGAGAAAGCGCTTGCGTTCGGACTCTTCCTCGAACTCCTCGATGGCGGCCAGGTTGATCGCGCCGAGCCGCGCGATGCGGCGTTCGAGGCCTTCGATGAGCTCCACCCAGGCGTCTTCGCCGGCATCCGCCGGCAGGGACCCGGCCAGCTCGTCCGCCGACAGCCCGAGCTGCCCCAGTTGCGCTTCGTACATGCCGCGCTGCGCCGCCACGCCTTCGCGGCGACGACGTGCGTCCTCGACCCGGTCCCGGGCCGCATCGACCACCGCCGCCGCCTCGCTGCGTCGGGTGGTCAGGCCGGCGATGTCGCGCTCGGCCTCCTCGAGCTTGCGCTGTGCGCTGCCCTGTTCCTGCTCGACGGTCACGCGCTCGGCGAGCCTGTCCTCGAGGGTGCGTTCCAGCTCCGGCAGCGCGCGCTCGCTCTCCGCGATGGACGCCCCCAGGCTCCGGACGCGCTCGGCGAACTCGTTCCGCTGTGCGTGCAGACGCTCCCGGGCCGCTCGCGCCGCGTCCAGTGCGATCGTCAGCCGCTCGTGTTCCAGGTTTCGTTCGTGCAGGCCTTCGCGGGACGCCGACGCGTCGCGCCGCGACTGCTCCACGCGCGCCATGAGCCGCTCTCGCAGGGTGCCTCGCTCGCGACGTTCCGCCTGCAGGGCGGCGGCGGCGCCCGACAACTCTTCGATCCGGCTCCGCGCCGCCGCCAGGCGCGCCGTGTCGGCCGCGATGTCGGCCCGGGCGCGATCCCGGTCCCTTTCCACGCGTTCCCGTCCTGCCCGGGCCTCGTCGATACGTACCTGCAGGACGTCGCGTTCGGCACGCAGCGCCGCGAGGGCTTCGCCCGACTGCCGGCAAGCCGTCTGTGCGTATTCACGCTCCGTTTCGAGCCCATCGGCACGTTCCCTGACCCCGGCGAGCGCCTCTTCCGAGGACGCAAGGCGCGCTCGCGCTTCGGCCAGGGCGCGGCCCAGGGTCTCGAGCTCGACACCGCGCTCCACGATGCCGGCCATGCCGTCCTCGCCACGGTCGAGACGGATCCAGTCGTGTCCCATCCACACGCCGTCCCGCGTGACGACGCTCTCGCCCGGCGCAAGGTCCGCCCGCGCCGCCAACGCCGCCTCCAGAGAGTCTGCTGCGAAGATGCCCGCAAGCAGCGCGCCGACCGGCCCCTGCTCCGTGTGCGCGAGGGACGCCAGGGACGGCAGCGTCCGCTCCGGCGTCGGCAGCGGCGCGCCCTCGTACAGGGTCACGCGCCCGCCCTCCAACTCGCCGAGCGCCCCGGCAAACGGCGCGGTGTCGTCCACCCGCACGGCCTGCAGGTACGTCCCGAGCACGGCCTCCACCGCGGTCTCCCAACCGGGCGTCACCGCGAGGCCCTCGCCAAGCCGCGGCGCATCGCGCAGCCCGCGGGCCTCCAGCCAGTGACCTGCCTCCCCGTTCGCGCGGCCGAGGGCCGCCTCCTGCACGGCGCGGAGCGCCGTCGTCTCGTTCTCGAGCCGCTGTACTTCCCGGCGCGCGGCATCCACCGCTCGCGCACCGGCCTCGAGTTCTTCCCGCACCGCGGAGAGTTCCCCGATGCAGGCCTCGAGGGCGGCTTCGGCACCCTCGTGCCGCTCTTCCGCCGCCACGAGCGCCGCGTCGAGCGCTTCCGTGTCCGACTCGTCCACCGGAACGCCCGGCTCCGATGCCAGTTCTTCCAGGCGTCGCCGGAGGGTCGCCAGGCCCTGCTCGAGGCGGTCCGCCCGGTCGGCTTCCAGCGTGAGTTCACGTTCGCCGGCCGAGGCGCGGGCATTGAAGTCGTCCCACTCGGCCTGCCACGCGGACAGTTCGCGTTCGGCCCCGGTCAGCTCCGCGGCGGTGTCCGCCTCCAGGCGGCGCGCCTCCTCGATCGCCGGACCCCGGTCGGCGAGGGCGGCCTCCAGGCGGCCGATCTCGCCCTCGTCATCGGCAAGCTGGGCCGCGGTATCGACAGCGCGGCGCTCGGCGCCCTCGAGTTCGGAGCGGAGGCTCGCCGCCTGTTCCCGATGGTGGCGCAGTCCTTCCTGCGCGCGCTCGATGTCGGCCCGCACCCGCCAGGCGTGTCCCTGTACGTGGTTCAGCGCGTCCGTGCGTTCCTGGTGGACGGTCCGCGCCCCGTCCAGCGCGGCATCTAGCCGGCGCGCCGCGCTGAGTTGCTTCTCATGCTCGGTTTCGAACTCGGCGATGGCGCGATCGGTCGCGGCGAGTTCGGCTTCCACGGCACGCAGGCGGAGCAGGGTCAGCTCCGCGGTCCGCAGGCGCTGTTCCGCCTTCAGGTCCCGGTATCTCGCCGCGGCCTTCGCCTGCCGTTGCAGGCGACCGAGACGGGTGGCGAGTTCCGCGCGGATGTCCTCGAGGCGGTCGAGGTTCTCCCGGGTGACCTTCATCCGCCGCTCGGTCTCGCGGCGCCGCTCCTTGTACCGCGAGATGCCGGCGGCCTCCTCCAGGAACGCCCTCAGGTCGTCCGGCTTCGCGGCCACCAGTTCGCTGATCATCCCCTGTTCGATGATCGCGTAGCCGCGGGACCCGAATCCGGTGCCGAGGAAGACGTCGACGATGTCGCGCCGCCGGCAGCGCGTGCCGTTCAGGTAATAGGAGGACTGCCCGGTCCGCTGCACTTCCCGCCGGACGGCGATCTCGCCGAAGCGGGCGTACTGGCCGCCGACGCGGCCGTCGGCGTTGTCGAAGGTGAGCTCCACCGAGGCCATGGCGGTGGCCTCGCGGGCGCTCGAGCCCTCGAAGATAACGTCGGTGCTGGATTCCCCGCGGAGCCGGCGAGCGGAACTCTCACCGATGACCCAGCGCACGGCGTCGATGATGTTCGACTTGCCGCACCCGTTTGGGCCGACAACTGCGCTGCGATTCCCGAGGAAGCTGACCTTCGTTGGATCGACAAACGTCTTGAATCCGGCCAGCCTGATTCCTGTGAGACGCATGCGGCGGCGTCATCCTCCCGTAGGGGC
>JAJDTI010000025.1 GCA_022827245.1 Pseudomonadales bacterium
CCCCTGCTGATCCTGGGGAAGGGCGCGGCCTGGTCGGACGCGGGACCCGCGATCCAGAAGCTCGTGGACCGGGGCATCCCCTACCTCACGTCGCCGATGGCGCGCGGCACGCTCCCCGACGATCAACCGGGATTCATGAACGCCGCGCGCAGCACCGCCCTGCGGGGCGCGGACGCCATCGCCATGCTCGGTGGGCGTTTCAACTGGATCTTCGCCAGCGGGTCGCCGGCACGCCTGGCGCCCGGCGTCCGGTTGGCGCAGGTCGATGTCGTGGAAGAGGAGTTCTACTCCGGCGCCGACCTCGCCCTCGGCATCGTTGCCGACGCGGGCGCCGCCGCCGAGGCGCTCGACGAGGCCCTGGACGGACGTCGACTAAGCAGCGCCGACGGCGCGTGGTTCGACACGCTCGTCCAGGCCCGCGACCGCAACGAAGGCCGCATGCGCCAGCGGTTCGACCCGACGGCGGTTCCGATCCACCCGCCCCGCGTGGCAGAGGAAGTGCGTGCCGTCCTGCCGCGTGACGCCTCCATCGTGGCGGAGGGCGAGGTGACGATGGCAGTCGCGCGCACCATGCTCCCGAGCTTCGGCATGCGCACGCGGCTGAACGCCGGCACCACGGGCTGCATGGGCACCGGCGTGCCCTACGCGATCGGCGCGAAGCTGGCCCGCCCGGACGCCCCGGCCGTGCTGTTCTGCGGCGACTACGCCTTCGGCGCCGCGTTCAACGACATGGAGACCGCCAAACGCGTGGGCGCCAACATCGTCTGCGTGGTGCTCGACAACCAGGGCGTGGCGGGCCATCGCATGGCGCACGGCAGCTTCGACGGCGACCTGACCGCCGGGGCAATGCTGCCGGCCAAGTACGAGAAGATCGCGGAGATGGTGGACGGTCACGCAGAGGCCGTGGAGCGGCCCGAAGAGATCCGCCCGGCACTCGAGCGCGCCCTCGCCGCCGACGCGCCGGCCGTCGTCCACGTACACGTCGACCCCGAGTGGGGGCCGGGCGGCGGGGGAATGTACCTCGGCTGACCGGCCTCCCGCCCTTGAGCGCCGGCGGGGAATGCGCGAGAGTTGCGAGTTCCCACAGCGCAACGGAGGGGAGCATGGACCCGATTTCGGCGGATTCGCACGTGATGGAAGCCGAGGACGTCTTCATCGGCCTGCCGGAACGGTTCGGCGACGACGCACCGCGAGTGGTCAACGCCGGCACTGACGACGACGCCATCGTGATTCCCGCCCTCGGTGCCCGCGGCGTCCGCAAGCGCATGGGCTGGGCCGGCATGCGCACCCGCAACGGCGTCGCGATCGACCGGCGCAGCGGACACAAGCCGGAGGTCGACGACCTGACGGATGCCGAGGCGAAGAAGCTGCTCGCCAAGGGGTACGAGGGCCTGCGGGCCGGAATCCGCGACGGCGCGCGGCGCGGCGAGGACCAGGACATCGACGGCGTGGCGGCCGAGTTCCTCTATCCCGGCTTCTTCGGGATGTTCTCCTTCGAGAACACGGAACTCCTGGTCGCCTGCCAGCGCAACTACAACGACTGGCTGCACGACTACGCGTCGGCCGCGAACGGGCGTCTCCATGGCCTGGCGGCGATCCCGGTGCAGGATCCAGAGGCCGCGGCCGGGGAACTCGAGCGGGTCATTGCCATGGGCTACAAGGGCGGCTGCATCCCCTGCAGCTCCCCGGCGGACACGCCGTACTTCGATCCGGTCTACGAGCCGATCTGGTCGCTGGCGGAGGAAGCCGGCTTCCCGCTCTCGATGCACGTCGCCACGAACTCCCATCTGCCGCGCGAGTACCGCCAGAAGCACCCGCACCGGGATTCCGTGTTCGACTATGCCAACATGACGGGCACCATCTCCCGGACCCTCGTGGAACTGATGTGCCGCGGCGTCGCGGAACGCCATCCGACGCTCAAGTTCGTGGTGAGCGAGTTCAACGCCGGCTGGATCGCCAACTGGCTGAACCGGGTCGACCAGGGCCTGCAGCGCGAACACCGCTTCCGCTCCGAGGCGTTTACGGGCGATCGCCCGCACGACGTCTGGCGCCGGCAGTTCTACGCCACCATAGAGGACGACCGTCCGGCGATCCTCACGCGCGAGATCATCGGGGTGGAGAACCTGATGTGGGGATCGGACTACCCCCACGTGGACTCGACCTGGCCTTACTCCCGCGACGTGCTCGACGAGATCTTCGAAGGCGTGCCGGACAGCGAGCGCGAGGCGATCACGCACGGCAACGTGACGGAGTTGTACGGACTGTAAACCCGTTGCGGCGGCGGTCCCGTATGGAGGGGAGTCACAGGCTCCGCGCCTCCGTCAGCACCTCCCCGTAGAAGCTCTGCACCAGCGGCCGCGAGAACATCGACTTGCGCGCGACGAACCGCACCGGCCGGTTCAGGCCCTCCGCGCCGAGGGGAATGAGGGCCTGCGGCGGGACGCCGAGGGTCCGGGCGACGCCTTCCGGCACCAGCGCATGCCCGAATGCCGCGAGCGCCATCTGCGCCGCCGCGAAGAACGACTCGAGCGACGCGCTCCGGCGCAGGTGCAGGCGGCGCATGTCGTCCTCGATGGAGGCCCACGCCCCGGACCGGGACTCGATCGTGATGACGTCGAGCGGCGCGCCGGGTGCGAAGTCGATGGCCGCGAGGCCCGAGGGCACGATCACCATCGGCTCGAGCCGCAGCAGTTCGCTCTGCAGGTCCGTGTCGGCATCGGCGGACCCGGTGCAGATGCCGATCATGTACTCGCCCGAACGGATGCGGTCGAGGACCACCGGCGAGCGCTGGGCGTGAAAGTCCAGTTCGACCTCGGGGAGCGCATCGTGCACCCGTGAGAAGAGGCTCGGCCCCCAGCTCGCCAGGATGGCCTCGGAGACGCCGAGGATCAGCTTCCCCTTGCGCAGGGCGTTGTCCTCGAGGAAGACGCTGCGCACCTCGGAGATGAGCGGCGTGACCTTCTCCACCAGGCGCGTGCCGTGATGCGTCAACGCCACGCGGCGACCCTGCCGCTCGACGAGCTTGCGGTCGTAATAGCGCTCGAGCGCCGCGATCCGCTTGGAGACGGCGCTCTGCGAGATCTTGAGCACCGTGCCCGTTTCCATCATCGTGCCGGTCTTGGAAAGGGCGACGAGGGTCTCCAGGTTCTCGATCATAGAAGGACTCTTCAACCATTCCCAGCTCGCAAGGATCTTACGCCTGCTATGCGGAATGTTCTCGTGGGCGCGGTTCCCCTGCCGTACGAAGCCCATTTCTCCTCCTAAGAAGGAGAAATCTATCGTATATTCTCCTTCTCATAAGGAGAAATGCACATGGCGCCGCTCGCTCCACGGTTCCGGCAGGCCATCTCGGAGCAACTCGCCCGGTCCCTGGACGGACACCTGCCTCGCCACACCCCCCGTCGCGTTCATGGGCGGTTGGTCCTGCCGGGCAAGGCCACCGCCGTGATCGGCATGCGTCGAGCGGGCAAGACGACCTTCCTGCACCAGCTTCGCGGCGAACTCGCGGCGAAGCACGGCTCTCTGGCCGCAACACCGTATGTGTCGTTCGAGGACGAACGCCTGACCGGACTCGACTCACAGGCGTTGAGCGCCATCCTCGACGAGTACCGCAGCCTCCTCCCGCGGGACGCCCCGGAGGCTCCCCGCGCGTGGTGCTTCGACGAGATCCAGCTCGTGCCGGGCTGGGAGCGTTTCGTGCGCCGGCTGCTCGATGAACGGCAAGCGCAGGTCTTCGTCTCCGGATCGTCGGCAACGCTGCTGTCGCGCGAGATCGCCTCCTCCCTCCGGGGACGCGCATGGCAGGTGCTCCTGCATCCTTTCTCGTTCGAGGAGGCGTGCCGTCACCACGACATCCCGCTGCCGGAGCGTCTCGAGTTCCTCGCGGCGGACGAACGCAGCCGCCTCGAGCGCGCGTTCGTCGACTGGCTTCGGGTCGGCGGCTTTCCGGAGGCGCAGGGGCTCGACCCGACCGGGCGACACCAATTGCTGCAGGACTACGTCGATGTCGCCATCCTGCGAGACGTGGTGGAGCGCCATGGCGTCCGCAACGTGAAGGGACTGCGATGGCTCACCCGCCATCTGCTCGGCAACGCCGCCGGGCTCTTCAGCGTCGAGCGATTCCATCGAGCCCTTCGGTCGCAGGGATTCGCGATCGCCAAGGACACCGTGCATGGGCTCCTCGCACACCTCGAGGACTGTTTCCTCATCCGCGTGCTGTCCATGGAGTCGAACTCGGAACGCCAGCGCATGGTGAACCCGCGCAAGGCCTTCCCCGTGGACCCGGGCCTGATACCCGTGTTCGATCGTACCGGGCGGGCCAACCTGGGCCACGCCCTGGAGACGGCGGTACTCATCGAACTCGAACGCCGGCGGCTCGACGTCACCTACGTCCGAACTCCCCTTGGCCACGAGGTCGACTTCCTCGCCCGGGGACCGGATCGGCACGCGGAACTGATCCAGGTGTGCGTCGACCTGTCCGACCCAACGACGGCGGAACGCGAGTTTCGGGCGCTCGAGGAGGCCGCCGGTCAGTGGCCCCATGCGACGCGACGGGTGCTGACGCTCACCGACCGCGACCCGGCCATTGCGCCTCCGGACGGTGTCGACGTCCAGCCGGCCTACACATGGATGCTGCAGTGAGCGGCTCCGTCCGAACCGGGCGATGATCGTCTGGACCGTCATCCTCCTCACGGTACTGGGGACCGCCATCCTATCGGGCGTCCTCGGCATGGCCGGCGGCCTCGTACTGATGGGGGTGCTGGTCCTGCTGCTGCCGGTGTCCGCCGCGATGATCGTGCACGGCGCGGTGCAGGCGGCGTCGAACGGCGCCCGTTTCCTGTTCCTGCGCGAACACGTGCAATGGCGCATCGTGCCGCCCTACGCGGTGGGCGCGGCGCTTGTTGTCGCGGCGTTCGCCGCCGTGACGCTGGTGCCTGAACCCGGCATCGTGCTGATGCTGATCGGCGCGTTCCCGTGGCTCGCCCGTGCGACGCCGCACTTCTCCCGCCTCGACATTCGCCGGCCCGCGACGGCCTTCACCTGCGGCGCGGTCGTCACGGCGGCGCAGCTCCTCGCGGGCGCTTCAGGCCCCCTCCTCGACGCCTTCTACCTGCACGGCTCCCGAGGAGGCCGCGCCGTGCGACGGCGCGGGCTCGTGGGCCGGTGGGGCTGGGCCGCGAGCGGAGCCGAAGGCGACGGTTGCGGGGCGCTGGACCGTTACCAGGTCGTCGCCAGCAAGGCCCTCACGCAGACACTCGGACACGTCTGTAAGGTCGGCTACTACGGGTTGCTGGGCGGGAGCGCGACCGCCGACGTGTCCGTGGCGCTGCTTGCGGTTGCCTGCCTGGTGGCGGTCGCGGGGGCGCGCATCGGCACGCGCCTGCTCGCGCGGCTGCCGGACGAGCGCTTCCGCCGCATCAGCGGCTACGTGATCCTGGGACTCGGAGCGGTGTGCTTCGCGCGCGGGGCGCTCGAGATCTTCGGCTGATCGTGGCGTTCGGGACGCCCGTTCAGTCGATCGGGCGGACCACGAACAGCAGGTCGCCGGCGTTCACCTGCTGGCCGCTCGAGACGTTGATGCGGGCGACGACGTAGGCGCCGTCGGCGTACAGGTCGTCGTCCGACGTGCTGAAGTCGCGCAGCCGCAGTGGCGAGAAGATCTTGAAGGCCTCGAGCTGGCACAGGATGTGGTCGAGGTCCACGCGCTGGCCCACCTCGACGAAATCGGGTTCCGCCGGCGACGGCGCCGAGTAGAAGATGCCGGTCGACGGCGACAGCACGCGCAGCTCGTCGCTGTCCTCGATGGCGATCGCGTCCCGGCCGATGCCGCGCGCGTCGTCTCCGGCAGCGGTCTCGATCTCCTCGATCATGGCGGCGGCGTCGGTCCGCTCGAGGAACCGGGGCAGGTACCCGGTGTCGTAGTCCCCGGCCCGGAACACCGGGTCCCGCAGGATGCGCTTGACGAGGGGCACGTTGGTCGCGATACCGCCGATCCGCACGCCGTCGAGGTACGCCGCCAGGCGGTCGGCGGCCTCGTCCCGGTCGCTGCCGCGCGCGATCACCTGCGCGATCATGCTGTCGTAGTACGGGGAGACGAACTTGCCCTCCCCGGCCATGCTGATGACGTCGATGTGGTCCGCTTCGGGCAGCTCGCAGGTCGTGATCGCCCCGGGACTCGGATGGAACTGCAGCTCCCCGGTCGCGCCCGCCGTCACCCGTTCCGCGTTGATGCGCGCCTCGATGGCGTACCCCTCGTGGCCGACCTCGAGTGCGTCGATCGTCTCCCCGCCGGCGATGCGGAACTGCTCGCCCACGATGTCCACGCCCGAGACCTGCTCCGTCACCGGATGCTCGACCTGCAGGCGCGTGTTCATCTCCATGAAGTAGACCTCGCCGGCCTCGACGTCGTAGATGAACTCCACCGTGCCGGCGCCGACGTAGCCCACCTCGCAGGCGATCGCCGCGGTGTGCTTCGTCACTTCCTTGACGAGGGGCTCCGGCAGGGCCGTGGAGCCCGATTCCTCGATGACCTTCTGCTTGTCGCGCTGCACGCTGCAGTCGCGCAGCCCGAGCACGCGCGTGTTGCCGGCGTGGTCGCGCAGGAGCTGCGCCTCGATGTGGCGCAGGGACGTCACGTACTTCTCCAGGTACACGTCGCCGTTGCCGAACGCGGCCCGCGCCTCCGCGGAAACGCGCTGGAACAGTTCATGGAACCGCTCCCGCGACTCCACCACCTGGATCCCCTTGCCGCCGCCGCCGTGGACCGCCTTGATCAGCACCGGGTAGCCGATGCCGTCGGCGACCTCCGCCGCCCGGTCGGCGTCGGTGACGATGCCGTGACTGCCCGGGACCACCGGCACGCCGAGCCGCATGGCGGTGCTGATGGCGTTCGACTTGTTGCCCATCGTCTCCATGCTGGAGACCGGCGGGCCCACGAAGTTGATCCCGTGGGAACGCACCAGCTCCGCGAACTGGCTGCTCTCGGACAGGAAACCGATGCCGGGGTGCAGGGCGTCGACCCCCTCATGCTCGGCGATCGAGAGCACGGAGAGCGCGTTCAGGTAGCTTTCGTCCGGCGTCGCGCCGCCGATGCAGACCAGGGCGTCGTCGTCCCCGAGCAGGTCCGCGGGGGCGCTCTCCATGTCGGGATCGGACTGTACGAGCACGACCTCGATGCCCCGTCGCCGGGCGACCCGGATGAGCTTGACGGCGGTGCAGCCACGCGCGTGTATCAGCACCTTGGACACCGGCCGGACCAGGTCGGCGTCGCGGGCGGGCGATCGGGCGGGGAACGCCGCCGGCGCCTGCCGGTCGAGCACGCCGGCCATCACGAGGCGGACCACCTCGACCACGGTATCTTCCGGCACCGGGATCTCCGGGTCGATCGCGCGCAGCGCGTCGTCGAGATCCTCGAGGAACGGGTGTCTCACCAGGCCCTGCATCGCCCCCGGCTTGTGCCAGAGGTAGTTCGAGAGAATCGAGTCGGAAGGCAGGTTCGAAGGGACGACGATCTGCCCGGCGAAAGGCATGCTGGTGCCGGAGAAGTAATAGGTCTGCACCAGCGGGTGCGTGACGAAGCTCGCCTGCGCGCCGCCCGTGCAGTCGCCGTAGCCGAAGACGATCACCGGCAGCTCGTGGTCGCGGATGAACCGCGTCAGCCGGTCGTTGATGGCGGCCATCGAGAAGAGCGCGCCGGCCCCCTCCTTCGTCTGCATGCCCCCCGACGAGATGAAGCAGATGACGGGCAGCCGCTGCTCGGCGCAGTGCACGAGCAGCTTGCAGAACTTCTCCGCGCTCGCCATGTCGAAGGCGCCGGCCTGGAAGTCCGCGTTGGAGATCACGGTGCCGACGCGCAGCCCGCCGGCCCCGTCCCGGAAGGTGCCTACCCCGGTTATCACGCCGCACGGCGTCGTCTCGCGGGCCAGGGCCGCCTCGATGGACAGGCGCAGTCCCGGGAACTCGCACGGGTCCGAACTCAGGAGGTCCGGGAAGAGTTCCTCGAAGTCCGTGAAGAAGGCCTCGACGAACGCCGCCGGGCCCGTTGCCTTGCGCCTCTTGAAGCCCTGCAGGGCGTCCTGGATGCGCAGGTCCCGGTACGCGATCGTCAGGCGGTTCCAGAAGTCCTTCTTCCTGCCGATGTTGCGCGGCGAGATGCGCTCGTCGTAGCGCTTGCCGTCCCACTCGGCGTTCAGCCAGGAGACGAGGAGCTTCTCGAACACGAACGTCACCACCACGAACAGGGTGTCCGACAGGTGCGCGAACGCGCTCTTCTTCCACTCCTCGACCGCCCGCAGGAAGTCGCTCGAGCCGCGCGTGCCGTCGATGCGCAGGAACCAGTCGAAGAAGCGCGGACGCAGCGCGTCCACCGACTCCTCCGCGCCGACGGCGCCGGCCGCGGTTTCGAACGCGCTGCGCACGAGTTCGCTCAGCGTCGACTTGGACAGGCTGCGGGTCCGTTCCGCCTCCTCCGCGATGGAGTCGAGGCTGTCGATGATGCGGTCGTAGACGCCGTCGAAGAGCAGGAAGTTCCGGCACTCCTCGATGAAGTCGTCGCGCAGGTCGTCCTCGAGCAGGATGTCGAGGACGGTGAGGTCGCCGCCAGAGGAAGCGCCGTCGGCGGCCTCCCGCGTCGCGAGAAAGCGGCCGAAACGGTCCTCGAAGACCAGCCGGTTGACCACGATGGCGGACGGCGCCCAGGACATCGCCTCGCGCGTCCGCGTACCGAGGCTCGTAGTCGGCATCGCCTCCGCCATCGACCCCTCGGTCAGCGCGAGGTTGATCTCCGAGGTGAGCTGCGTCCGGACGTACGTGTCCGCCTTCTCGTCGAGGTGGTCGCTCGCCAGGAGCTTCTTGCCCTCGTGCGTGAAACGCTCGTACAGCGTGGCGCCGAGCGCGCCGTCGGCGGCGATCGCCTCGAGCAGCGGGTAGGGGTCCGGGATGTCGGCCGTGCGCAGGAGCGCCCGGGCGTCAGCGGCGTTGTCCAGGTAGTGCCGCAGTTCGCGGAAGTTGCCGGCGGCGTCGGACTTCCAGCGGTTGTACAGGTACATCCCGACCGTGCCGAAGAGGTTGGCGCGCGCCTCCTCGAAGTTCTTCTGCGGTTCGCCGAGGAAGAACTGGGCGAAGCGGCCGCGCTCGTCGTGCAGCGCCTCCCTGCGCTCGCCGTACTGCTTCCACGTCCGCGCCAGGCCGTCGTCGTAACGCACCCGGTCCGGGTCCTGCATCCACTTGAGGAAGACGCGGCGCCGCTCGCGGTCGGCACGCGCGGCCAGCTCGCCTTTCGGCAACTCCTGCGAGGCGAGCCGGCCGTACTGCTGCGAGGAAGTCGCATGGATGCGCCGGCGGCACGCGAGGTAACGCAGGTAGCGGTACGCGACGCCGAAGACGTTGACGTATTCCGTCGGCGTCCGCGTCAACTTCATGGCGGCGCTCTCCTGCAGGCGCTGCAGGGTCTTCGACGGATTCAGGTAACGCTCGAGGCTGCGCCGGTAGTGGTCGAGGATGTAGGGGTTGTCGGCGACGAATGCCAGCGTGCGGTCCTCGACGGAGAGGATCCCGGAGACGATCGCGAGGCGGAGGTTCTCGAATTGGGCGCCGTCCTCCCCGGGCGAGTAGTCGATGACACCGTCGATGTTCCCCTGCGCGTGCAGTTCGCACGGCGAGAGGCCCACGTGCTTGGCGCACTCCTGCCAGGAGAGGTTGAGCCGCCGCGCGATGCTGGCGAGGCTCTTCGGCTGGATGGTGCTGAACACCCCGTCCCGCACCGACAGGATCATGTTGCTCGCGGCCAGTGGGATGGCGCCGCCGGAGTAGCCGAGCCCGAACACGATGCCGAGGTTCGGCACCGTGACGTTCGACATCTCGGCGATGAGGCGCGAGATGCTGTGCGCCTGGTTGTCGCGGTTCGCCTCCGCTTCCGCGTCCGCGCCCGGCGTGTCCATGAGGCTCACGATCGGCAGGGCGCGCTTGGAGAACTCCGCGATGCGCTCCGCGGCGGCGAGGTGATGCTCGGGACCCCAGACGCCGTTCTTCGCCGAGCGGTCCTGGGCGATGAACCCGACCTGGCGCGCCTCGCCGTCGAAATCCATGCGTACGAGCGCCGCGTAGAAGGGCCCGTCGCGCACCTCCGACGAGACCTCCCCCAAACGCCGGATGATCTCGGGAGCGGCCTGGCGCCGCGGGTCCTCCGCGCCGGCCACGACCGCCTCGATGTACGAGTCGATGTCCATGTTCGCGAGGGCCTCGCACCGCCTCGCGATGTCGGCGTCGCCGAGCAGCCCGCGCATGCCGGCGTGCTCGCCGGCGCCCTGGTCGGGAAACAGGGAGAAGTCCTGGGCGAGGCTCTCCGCTATGAGGAAGAGCTGGTCGCCCGCAGCGGCTGCGTGTTCCATACGGCCCCTCGCGCTCCCCGGCTGAAGGCTCCTGCGCCCCACGTGCACAAAAGGTGCGCTACTCTAATGTAATCCTCCGCAAATCCGCAAACTTGGACGCGGTTCTTCATGAGCGCTCAATCCCTGTCAATCGCGGTCCTCACGGTGTCCGACACGCGCACGCCAGAGAACGACACGTCGGGCGACCTGCTCTGCGCGAGCCTCGCCGACGCCGGGCACCGGCTGGCGGAACGCGCCATCGAGACGGACGACATCTACCGCATCCGCGCGCGGGTGTCCGCCTGGATCGCCGATCCGGACGTCGAGGCGGTCCTGACCACGGGCGGCACCGGGTTCACCGGGCGCGACCGTACGCCGGAAGCGCTCGAGCCCCTCTTCGACAAGACCATCGACGGGTTCGGGGAACTGTTTCGCCAGGTCTCCCTCGAGGAGATCGGGAGTTCCACGATCCAGTCTCGCGCCGTGGGCGGCATCGCCAACGGCACCCTGATCTTCGCACTGCCCGGGTCCACCAACGCGTGCCGCACGGGCTGGGAGAAGATCCTGCGCAACCAGCTCGACATCGACTTCCGGCCCTGCAACTTCGCGGAGCTGATCCCGCGTTTTCGCGAAGCCTGAGCCGACCGTCCCGCACCTTCCCCGCTATCTCGAACACCAGAGCCCGAACACCAGGAGAGACCGTGAACGGAGTATTCGTCGTCGCCGCCCAACGCACCCCTATCGGCAGCTTTCTCGGCAACCTTGCCGACCGGTCCGCGCCGGAACTCGGCGCGCACGCCATCGGCGCCGCCGTTCGCGCGGCGGGGACGGACCCGGCCGCCATCGACGAGGTGCTGATGGGCTGCGTCATCAGCGCCGGCATCGGCCAGGCGCCCGCCCGCCAGGCCATGCGGCTCGCCGAGATACCGGACCGCGTCGGCGCGACAACGGTGAACAAGGTGTGCGGGTCGGGGATGAAGGCGACCATGCTCGGCACCGACCTGATCCGCGCCGGCAGCGCGCGTCGGGTCGTGGCCGGCGGCATGGAGAGCATGAGCAATGCCCCCTACCTCCTCGCCAAGGCGCGGCGGGGCCAGCGCATGGGGCACGGCGAACTCGTCGACGCGATGTTCCTGGATGGTCTCGAGGACGCCGAGACCGGGGGCTCGATGGGGAGCTTCGCCCAGTCGACGGCCGACCGGCACCAGGTGACCCGCGAGGAGATGGACGCGTTCGCCATCGGCTCCCTGACGAAGGCGCTCTCCGCCATGGAGGGTGGCGCGTTCGGTACCGAGATCGCGCCCCTCGGCGACGTGGACGAGGACGAGCAGCCGCGGCGCGCGCGCATGGACCGGATCCCGTCGCTACGTCCCGCGTTCGCGAAGGACGGCACGATCACGGCCGCGAACGCGAGCTCGATCTCGGACGGCGCCTCCGCCCTGGTCCTGGCCGGCGAGGACGCCTTGGAGGACGCGGCGCCCCTCGCCCGCATCGTCGGACATGCCACCCACTCCATTCATCCGTCGGAGTTCACGATCGCGCCCATCGGGGCCATCGAGAAGCTGCTGGCGCGGGTCGGCTGGAGCAAGGAGGAGGTCGACCTGTTCGAGATCAACGAGGCGTTCGCCATGGTCACGATGCTCGCCGTCCGGGAACTCGGTCTGGATCCGGAGAAGGTCAACCTCCACGGCGGAGCGTGCGCCCAGGGACATCCGATCGGCTCCACGGGCAGCAGGCTCATCGTCACGCTGGCGCACGCCCTGCATGCGACCGGGGGGACGCGCGGCGTGGCGGCGCTGTGCATCGGGGGCGGCGAGGCCACGGCGGTCGCCATCGAGCGCGTGTGACCGCCGGGTAGCGCCGGGGGACCGCCGCCCCAAGGCGTTGCCGGCTGACTAGTGTCGTGTCCCGCGTGACACGACACTAATACCGCACGCGCAGTCCCGCTTCTATGGTACGTCCCGCCTGGGGCGCCAGATCCTTGACCACGGACGTGTGCAGTCGCTGCTCGTCGTCGGTGAGGTTGCGCCCGGCCAGGAACAGGTCGACCGCCATGTCGCCCGGGCGAAAACGCCACGCGATACGGGCGCGCAGGTCGTCGTAGGAGTCCGACGGCAACTCGAACTCGGAGACGTCATCCTGCTCGGCGGCGCGTACGTAATCCACGTTGGCCCGCAGGCGGCCGCCCGTGAACGCGAGAGACACCCCGGTCCGGTCGGGTGGAATGAGCGGCAGGTGGTCGTTGCCGGAGATGTCGAGTTCCGGTGACACCGTGTCGAAGAAAGCCCCGATCTCGAGACGTCCGGCGCCCCACTCGGCGACGGTCACGCGGCCTTCCACCTCGAAACCCGCGAACGTCGCGCCGGCCTGGGCGTACCGTCGCACGTCGAAGCCGTCCCGTTCCTCACCCGTCGCGGCCTGGTAGATGAAGTCCGCGAAGTCCGTGTAATAGAAGGTTCCCCGGAGGGACCACCGGTCGCCAGCGCCGGTGAGCGTCGCCGCCAGGTTGCGGGCCTGCTCCCGGTCGAGCCCGGGGTCCCCGATCTCGAAGAGGCCCGTGCCGGGGTGCGGGCTGTCCGAAAACAGCTCCTCGCCCGCCGGGGCACGGGACGAGTAGTCGGCCAGCAGCGTGGCATTCCAGCCCTCGCCGAGCGGCACGATGAGGCCCAGTGACGCGCTGGCGCCGTTGAAGTCGCGGCTGCGACCGTCCGCGGGGTCATGCTCGACGCGATCGAAGCGCAGGCCCGCCTCGAGCCCGAGTTCGCCAAGAGGCCGCTCACCCACCCAGAACAGGCCGAAGGACGACGTGTCGACCGGGGGCGTGAAAGCCTCTTCGCCGACCACGGAAAACTGGCGGTCGCCGAGCTGGGCGCCGAGGGCGCCGCGCCAGCCGCCGAACGGCTCGTGTGTCAGTTCCGCACGGCCTTCCCAGGCCTCGTTCGTGAAGACCGTTCCCACCGCGCCGGCTTCGTTCTCCGCGTGTTCGTAGTCGTTGATGCCGAGCCGGAGGTTGAGGCTCTCGAAACCGTCGAACGGATCCACCAGACCCGCCTCGAGGTCGATGCGCGTCTGCTCGAGGTCGACGACCGGAAGGGCCTCGGCCTCCTCAGCGTGGTGTTCCTCGTCGTCGTGATCGTCGTCGGCGTGCTCCTCGTCGTGGTCGTCCCCGTGTTCCTCGTCGTGGTCGTCCCCGTGCTCCTCGTCGTGGTCGTCCCCGTGCTCCTCGTGGTCGTCATGCCCGTGGTCGTGGGCGTGGCTGTGGCCGGGGATGCCGTACTCGGAGTCGAGGCGGCTGACGGCGAGGCCGACGAAACCGCGGTCCCCGACGAAAGAGAAGCCGGCGGAACCCCCACGGACCTCGAGGCCGCTGCCTGGCAGATGGCCGTGGACTTCCTCTTCGTGCTCGTCCTCGTCGTGATGCTCGTCTTCGTCATCGTGGTCGTGGTCATCCGCCTCGTCGTGGTCGTCGGCGCCGTGCTCGTCCTCGTCGTGGTGTTCCTCCATCTCTTCGAGGGCGTGCAGGTACTTGGACTCGACGAACCCGGGGATGTCGTAGTCGTCCGCCTCGTGGGAGAAGCCGTCCAGGTGCCACGCCATGCGCCCGCCGCCCCCGTCGAGCCGGAAGGAACCGTTCTTGCCGTTGCCGTTGTCGGAGCCGCGCAGGTCGACGACGCCACGGACCCGCTCCGGCACTGCGTGCGGGATGCGTCCGGTGTGGACGTCCACTACGCCGCCGATGGCGCCCGAGCCATAGAGCAGCGTGCCGGAGCCCTTCAGGACTTCCACGCGCTCCGCGATGAAGGGATCGACCGTGACGGCGTGGTCGCCGCTCGTGACGGACACGTCGAGCGTGTCGATGCGATCCTCCATGACGCGTACGCGCGCCCCGCCGAGCCCGTGGATGACCGGGCGCCCGGCGGCGGCGGCGAAGGAACTGTTGTGGATGCCGGGCTCGTTGGCCACGGTCGCGCCGATGCTGTCGGCGGCCATGCTTTCGAGTTCCTCGGCGGTGATCACCGTCGCCGGGAGGGCAAGGCCCTCAGCCGACAGCGGGTGACCGACCACCACGATCTCCTCGATCAGCTCGCCGGAGGCCTCCTCTGCGTGGACTGCCGGCGCGGTTGCGATGCCGAGGATCGTCAAGGCGGCGGTGAGGGGGAATGTCCGCAGCAGGACGCGGATCGGTATGCCCGGCCCACGTGCCGGCGCGACGCCGACTCTGGCGCGCGCGATGCGGGTGTGGTTCATGCTTGCTCTCCAAATCGATGCACGGACGGCGACCGCCAAACGAACGGTCGTCTGCGGGTTGCGAACGATCAGGAGTACAGGGGGGGTGCCCGGGAGCGCTCCGCCTCGAACGGTTGGGCAAGGACAGCGATGGTGGACGGCTGTGCCGCCGTCGCGGGCGCCGGCCCCGGTTCGTCGGCGCCCGCATCGACGCCGGCGCCGGCGAGTTCGGCGTGGGCGAGGCTGCAAGCGGTGCAGCAATCGTCGGCGACGCCGGCCTCGTGCAGGTGCAGCTCACCCGCGGCCAGGGTAGAGCACAGCAGGAACGCCGCACCCCATACCAGCCGCCGAAACTCAGGCACCGCGGGGCGCATCGGTATCGCCATGGACGTACGATACCGGACGGGGGTCTGTCGGACAATGCGGGCACGGCCCGGCCGGCCCCTGGCGCGGGCACCGGGGAGACGCGTTCGGAGGGGGGTGCGGCCCGGCGTGCGTGGTATAAGCCGCGCCCTTGCAGGTTGGTCTGCCGGCCGAGGCACGCGCCCCGGTGCAGACCGCGGTTTCACAGCCAATCGCAGGGACACTCGTCATGAACGATCGCAGGAACGTGGCCTTCGTGGGACTCGGGGTCATGGGTTACCCGATGGCGGGGCACCTCGCGGGCGCCGGCCACCGCGTGTGCGTCTACAACCGCACCACCGCCAGGGCGGAGTCCTGGGCGGCGGCACACGGGGGCGAGACGGCGTCCACCCCGGCGGGGGCGGCGGCCGACGCGGACTTCGTGTTCGTCTGTGTCGGCAACGACGCCGACGTGCGCAGCGTCATGCTCGGGGCCGACGGCGCGCTGGCCGGCATGTCGGCGGGTGCGGTGCTGGTCGACCACACGACCGCCTCGGCGGATCTTGCGCGGGAGCTGGCGGCGGCCGGGGCCGCGCAGGGCGTCGGTTTCCTCGACGCGCCCGTGAGCGGCGGCCAGGCCGGCGCGGAGAACGGCCAACTCACCATCATGGTCGGGGGCGACGAAGAGACGTTCGCCGCGGCGGAGCCGGTCATGGACTGCTACGCCCGAGCCGTACGCCGCATGGGCGAGGCGGGCGCGGGACAGCTCACCAAGATGGTCAACCAAGTGTGCATCGCCGGCATCCTGCAGGGACTCTCCGAGGGGCTGCACTTCGCCGAGAAGGCCGGCCTCGACGTGGACGCGGTGGTCGACGTCATCGGCAAGGGCGCCGCGCAGTCGTGGCAGATGGATAACCGCGCGGGCACGATGGCGCGGCGGGAGTTCGAGTTCGGCTTCGCCGTCCAATGGATGCAGAAGGATCTCGACATGACCCTGCAGGCCGCGCGCCGCCTCGGCGCGCGGATGCCGCTCACCGCGCTGGTGGACCAGTTCTACGCGGACGTCGCCGCGCTGGGCGGCGCACGCTGGGACACATCGAGCCTCATCGAACGCCTGCGCAGGGTCGAGGAGTTGTAGGGGAGGGGCTTGTCCCCTCCCGCCTTGACGGCCTGCACGATTTGGACGCGGGCGACCACGAGGGTCGCCCCTACGGACCCGCCCCCGCGTCGATGCGCGTGCGGAGCCGCGCTCCGGTCAGCGCCGGTCGATCGGCACGTAGTCGCGTCGGTCCTCGCCGGTGTAGAGCTGCCGCGGACGCCCGATCTTGTACGGGGCGCTCACCATCTCCTTCCAGTGGGCGATCCAACCCGGTGTCCGTCCGGTGACGAAGATGACGGTGAACATCTCCACGGGGATGCCGATGGCCTTCAGGATGATGCCGGAGTAGAAGTCGACGTTCGGATAGAGCCGGCGCTCGACGAAGAATTCGTCCTCCAGGGCGATGCGCTCGAGTTCCTGGGCCATCTGCAGGGTCGGGTCGTGGTCGACGCCGAGTTCGGCGAGCACTTCGCGGCAGGTGTCCTGCATCACCTTGGCGCGCGGGTCGTAGTTCTTGTAGACGCGGTGGCCGAACCCCATGACCCGGAAGGGGTCGTCGCGGTCCTTGGCGCGCTTGATGTACTTGGGAATGTTGTCCGGCGAGCCGATCTCGGCCAGCATGTTGAGCACCGCCTCGTTGGCGCCGCCGTGCGCGGGGCCCCACAGGGCGGCGATCCCCGCGGCGATGCAGGCGAACGGGTTGGCCCCGGTGGAACCCGCCATCCGCACCGTCGAAGTCGATGCATTCTGCTCGTGGTCCGCGTGCAGCAGGAAGATCCGGTCGAAGGCGCGCGCCAGCACCGGGTTCACCTCGTAGTCCCCGCCCGCCGGCGCGAACATCATGTGCAGGAAGTTCTCCGCGTAGTCGAGGTCTTCGCGCGGCGGCACGAACGGCTCGCCCCGGGAGTGCCGGTAGGTCATCGCGGCGAGGGTGGGCATCTTGGCGATGAGCCGGTGCGCCGTGTCCACCCGGTATCCCTCGTCGTCCGCGTCGAAGGCGTCGTGGTACAGCGCCGCAAGGCCGGCGGTGACCGCGCACATGATCGACATCGGATGCGCGTCCCGCCGGAACCCCTTGTAGAAGTTGAGGGCCTGCTCGTCCACGGCGGCGTGGCGCTTGATCGAGTCGACAAAGTCCCGCAGCTCCGCCGGCTGCGGGAGCCGGTCGTGCAGCAGCAGGTAGCAGAGTTCGAGATGGCCGGACTGTTCGGCGAGCTGTTCGATGGGGTAGCCGCGGTGCAGCAGGATGCCCTCGTCGCCGTCGATGTAGGTGATTGCGGAGTCGCACGAGGCGGTGGAGACGAAACCGGGGTCGTAGGTGAAGTAGCCCTGCCGGGTGAGCGCGCCGACGTCGAGGACGGCGGGGCCGACGCTCGCGGGATACACGGGGAGCTCGATCGGCGCATCCGAATCGATGGTGAGGCTCGCGGAGCGTTCGGCCATGCCATGCCCTCCCGGACGGTCTGCATCGGACTCGCGCGCCCGACTCGCGGACGCGGCCTCCCGAAGCGCGCAAGGCACCCACGACCGGCGCCTCTCGGCACCCGGTCCGACGGCGGCCCTCGCCGCGGTCAGGGAGACTGGACAACCGGTGATTCTCTCGGCTGCCGCGCGCGGTTGTCAAACCGGCCGCCGCCCCGACGCCCGTGCCCGGAGGCGTGTTTGTCAGCCGCTCGGGCGTCGCATACCATCGCCGCCGTATCACGGACCCAGCGGGCAGATGACCTCGGAACGCCCCGTCGAAATCGCACCCACGAGCTACCTTCCGGTGACGGCCGTGGCATCCATCACGCACCGCATCACCGGGGTCGCCCTGTTCGCCGGCACGGCGTACCTGCTCTTTCTCCTGGACCTGGCGCTCGACTCCGAGGCGGGCTTCGCGCGGGCTGCGGCGCTCATCGAAACGGGGCTCGGCAAGTTCGCCCTCTGGATCACCCTGGCGGCGCTCGCCTACCACTTCATCGCCGGAGTCCGCCACCTGCTCCTCGACTTCCACGTGGGGGACTCCCTCGCCGGCGCGCGGCGCGGCGCCTGGACGACCCTGGGCCTCTCGTTCCTCGCGGCCGCGGCGGCGGGAGCCTGGCTGTGGTAACGAACGTCACGAGCTTCGGGCGCAGCGGGCTGTCGGACTTCGTCCTGCAGCGCGTGTCCGCCGTGGTGCTCGGCGCGTTCGGGCTGTGCGTGGGCGGCTGGTTCGCGGTCAACCCGGAGGGCGGCCACGCGGCGTTCGCGGCCTGGTTCTCCTCGACGCCGATGGTCGTCTTCGCGACGCTTGCCGTGGGCGCCCTGGTGGCGCATGCCTGGATCGGCATGTGGACGGTGGGGACCGACTACCTCCGGCCGCACTACTTCGGGCGCGCCTCGACGGTGGTGCGGCTGGCCTACCAGGGCGCGACGGCGGCGCTCCTGTTCCTGTACCTGATCTGGGCGCTAGCGGTGATCTGGGGCGGCTTGAATGGAAGTACGCCCCCGGCGACGGGGGAGATGCCTGCACTTCCTCACGCGTCAGCGGTCGGGGAAGCTCCCCCGGCTGAAGGCTCCTGATGGCCATGCGCACGATGGAGTTCGACGGCGTCATTGTCGGCGGCGGCGGGGCCGGCATGCGCGCGGGGCTGCAGCTCGCGCAGTCGGGCCTGCGCACGGCGGTGCTCTCGAAGGTCTTCCCGACGCGCTCGCACACGGTTTCCGCGCAGGGCGGCATCACCTGCGCCATCGGGAGCGAGGACCCGGACGACGACTGGCGCTGGCACATGTACGACACCGTCAAGGGGTCGGACTACATCGGCGACCAGGACGCGATCGAGTTCATGTGCTCGACCGGGCCCCAGGCGGTCTACGAGCTCGAGCACATGGGCCTGCCGTTTTCGCGCAACGAGGACGGCCGCATCTACCAGCGGCCGTTTGGCGGCCAGTCCAAGGACTACGGGCGCGGCGGGCAGGCGGCCCGCACCTGCGCGGCGGCGGACCGGACGGGTCACGCGCTGCTGCACACGCTCTACCAGTCGAACCTGCGCGCCGGCACCGTCTTCCTGTCGGAGTGGTTCGCCGTGGACCTCGTCACGAACGCGGACGGCGCGGTCGTCGGCGTCATCGCCATCGGCATCGAGACCGGGGAGACGGTCTTCGTGCAGTCGCGCGCCACGGTGCTCGCGACGGGCGGCGCCGGGCGGATCTATGCAAGCACCACGAACGCCCACATCAACACCGGCGACGGCATCGGCATGGCCCTGCGCGCCGGCGTCCCGGTGCAGGACATCGAGATGTGGCAGTTCCACCCGACGGGCATCCACGGCGCCGGCGTGCTGGTGACCGAAGGGTGCCGGGGCGAGGGCGGCTACCTCGTCAACCGCGACGGCGAACGGTTCATGGAACGCTACGCGCCGAACGCGAAGGACCTCGCGAGCCGGGACGTGGTGGCCCGCTCGATGATCCTCGAAATCCTCGAGGGGCGGGGGTGCGGGCCGGACGCGGACCACCTGATGCTGAAACTCGACCACCTCGGCGCGGAGGTCCTGAACAGCCGCCTGCCCGGCATCCTCGAACTCTCGCGCACCTTCGCCCACGCGGATCCGATCCATACGCCCATCCCGGTCGTGCCGACGTGTCACTACATGATGGGCGGCGTGGCGACGCGGGTGAGCGGACAGGCGCTGACCCAGGATGGAGACGGCGGCGACAATGCCGTGGACGGGCTCTACGCCGTGGGCGAGGCCGCCTGCGTCTCCGTTCACGGGGCGAACCGGCTGGGCGGGAATTCGCTGCTCGACCTTGTCGTGTTCGGCCGCGCCGCCGGCGTGCACATCGAGGAGGTCATGCGGCAGGGGGTGAGCTACCGCGCCGCGTCGGAGAGCGACCTGGAGGCCGCCGGGGCGCGGCTCGCGCGCTGGGAGGGTTCGACGGGCGGAGAGGGCGTCGCCGCGCTCAGGAAGGAACTGCAGAACGTGATGCAGATCAACTTCGGCGTGTTCCGCACGGAGTCCCACATGGAGGAAGGCCGCAAGCTGCTCGCCGACCTCCGCGAGCGGATCGGGGCCGCGCACCTCGCCGACAAGAGCAGCGCCTTCAATACCGCGCGGGTCGAGGCGCTGGAACTCGACAACCTCCTCGAGGTCGCGGAGGCGACGGCGGTGGTGGCACTGGAAAGAAGGGAGACGCGCGGCGCGCATGCCCGCGAGGATTACCAGGACCGCAACGACGACGACTGGCTGTGCCACTCGCTGTACTTCGCCGAGGGGCAGCGCGTCGGCAAGCGGGCGGTGAACTTCGAGCCGAAGACCGTGCCGACCTTCCAGCCCACCGAACGGAGCTACTAGGAGGACGCATGCAGGTCAGCCTGTACCGATACGACCCGGACCGGGACGTCAAGCCGCACATGCAGCACACGAGCGTCGACGTGCCGGAGGGCAGCGACCTGATGGTGCTCGACGTCCTCGAGATGCTGAAGGCCGAGGACCCGAGCCTGTCGTTCCGCCGTTCCTGCCGGGAAGGGGTCTGCGGTTCGGACGGCATCAACATGAACGGGAAGAACGGCCTCGCGTGCATCACGCCGCTGTCCGAGGCCGCCCCGAGGGGCAAGCTCGAGCTGCGTCCCCTGCCTGGGCTGCCCGTGATCCGCGACCTGGTGGTGGACATGACCCAGTTCTACCAGCAGTACGAGAAGGTGAAGCCGTGGCTGATCAACGACGCGGCGCCGCCCGCCCAGGAACGGCTCCAGTCGCCGGAGGACCGGGAGAAGCTCGACGGCCTGTACGAGTGCATCCTCTGCGCCTGCTGCACCACCTCCTGCCCCTCCTTCTGGTGGAACCCGGACAAGTTCGTCGGGCCGGCGGGCCTGCTGCAGGCGTACCGCTTCCTCGCCGACAGCCGGGACACGGCGACGGAGGAGCGCCTCTCGGACCTCGAGGACCCGTTCAGCGTGTTCCGCTGCCGCGGCATCATGAACTGCACCAGCGTCTGTCCGAGGGACCTCAACCCGACCCGGGCGATCGGCAAGATCAAGGCGATGCTGGTCACGCACGGGACCTGAAGGCCGCGCGCTGCGACGCAACACGGCCCGTGCATGGCGGGTTAAGCTCGGCGGCGTGATGCGTCCCCGGGAGCGAGGCCGGCCGCGATGACAGATTCCTTTCTCGACAGGATGCGCAGGAGCAGCCACCTGTCGGGGGGCAACGCCGCCTACGTCGAGGCGATCTACGAGCGCTTCCTCGAAGACCCGAACGCCATCGGCGAGGAATGGCGCAGCTACTTCGACAAGCTGCCCCGCGTCGAGGGCGTGCAGACCGGCGACGTTCCGCACGGCGCCATCATCGAGCACTTCGAGAGGCTCGGGCGCAATCGCCTGAAGGCGCGCCCGGAACGGGTCAGCACCGCGATCAGCTCCGAACACGAGCGGCGCCAGGTGCGCGTGCTGGAGCTGATCAGCGCGTACCGGCACCGCGGCCACCGCCGCGCGCGGCTCGACCCGCTCGGCATGTGGGAACGGCGCCCCGCCCCGGAACTCGACCTCGGCTACCACCACCTGACCGATGCGGACCTCGACGTGGGGTTCCATACCGGCACCGCGCACTTCTTCGAGGAAGGGCAGGCGCCGCTGCGCAGCATCGTGGACGCCCTGGAGCGGACCTATTGCGGACCGGTCGCCGCGGAGTACATGCACATCACCGACGCGGAGGAGCAGTTGTGGGTGCGCCAGCGCCTGGAGAGCGTGCGCTCGAGTCCGCAGTTCGGCGCGGAGACACGGCGCGGCATCCTCGGGCGCCTGACCGCGGCCGAGGGCCTCGAGAAATACCTGCACGCGAGATACCCGGGCACGAAACGTTTCGGACTGGAAGGGGCGGAGAGCCTCATTCCCATGCTGCACGAGATGCTGCAGCGCACGGGCTCCCACGGGGTCGTGGAGACGGTCATCGGCATGGCCCACCGCGGCCGCCTGAACGTGCTCGTGAACATCCTCGGCAAGGACCCGGGCGACCTGTTCGACGAGTTCGAGGGACGGGTCGTCGGTACCGGGATGGGCGACGTGAAGTACCACCAGGGCTTCTCGTCCAACGTGGAGACCCCGGGGGGCGAGATGCACGTCGCGCTCGCGTTCAACCCGTCCCACCTCGAGATCGTCTCGCCGGTGGTGGAGGGCTCCGTGCGGGCGCGGCAGGACCGGCGGCGCGACTACACGGGCAGCCTCGTGGTCCCGGTCGTGATCCACGGGGACGCGGCCTTCGCGGGGCAGGGCGTGGTCATGGAGACGTTCCAGATGTCCCAGACCCGCGGCTACCACACCGGCGGCACGCTGCACGTCATCGTGAACAACCAGATCGGCTTCACGACCAACCGCGTCGACGACGCGCGCTCGACCGAGTACTGCTCGGAGGTCGCCAAAATGGTGCGCGCGCCGATCTTCCACGTGAACGCGGACGATCCCGAAGCGGTGCTGTTCGTCACGCAGCTCGCCGTCGACTACCGGATGCAGTTCCGCAAGGACGTCGTCATCGATCTCGTCTGCTACCGCCGCCGCGGTCACAACGAGACCGAGGAGCCGATGAAGACGCAGCCGCTGATGTACCACGCCATCCACTCCCACCCGACGACGCGCACCGTCTACTCGGACCGCCTGGTGGCCGAAGGCGTCGTGACCCAGGCGGAGGTGGACGACTCGACCGAGCGCTACCGGGACGCGCTCGACTCCGGGGAGCACGTCGCCCTCAGCCTCGTGCACGAGCCGAGCGTCGAGCTGTTCGTGAACTGGAGGCCGCACCTGGGCCACGAGTGGACGACGCCCGCGGACACCCGCTTCGATCGCAACCGCCTGAAGGAACTCGCCGAGATGGCGAACCGCTCGCCGGAAGGGTTCGTGCTGCACCGCCAGGTACAGCGCATCTTCGATGACCGGCGCAGGATGGCGGCGGGGGCCGCCCCGGTGAACTGGGGCTTCGGCGAGATGATGGCGTACGCGACGCTGCTCGACGAAGACCATCCCGTGCGGCTGACCGGCCAGGACGTCGGAGTCGGCACGTTCTCGCACCGGCACGCGTCCGTCTACAACCAGAAGGACGGCAAGCGGCACATCCCGCTCAACCACCTGGCGGAGTGGCCGACCTTCGACATCTACGACTCGCTGCTGTCCGAGGAGGCGGTGCTGGCGTTCGAGTACGGCTACGCGACGACCACGCCCAACGCCCTCATCGTCTGGGAGGCGCAGTTCGGCGACTTCGCCAACGGCGCGCAGGTCGTGATCGACCAGTTCGTCTCGAGCGGCGAGACGAAGTGGGACCGGCTCTGCGGCCTGGTGATGCTCCTGCCGCACGGCTACGAGGGCCAGGGACCGGAGCACTCGTCCGCGCGCCTCGAGCGCTACCTGCAACTCTGCGCGCAGCACAACATGCAGGTGTGCGTGCCGACGACCCCGGCGCAGATGTTCCACATGCTGCGGCGCCAGGTGATCCGGCCGTTGCGCAAGCCGCTCGTCGCGCTGACGCCGAAGAGCCTGCTGCGTCACAAGGAGGCAGTGTCGACCCTGGAGGACCTCTCGGACGGCAGCTTTCAGCCGGTGATCCCGGACACGGCCGTTCCCGACCCGAGCCGGGTCGACCGCCTGGTGCTGTGCAGCGGGAAGGTCTACTACGACCTCGTGGCGAAGCGTCGCGAGCTGGGTCTCGACAACGTGGCCATCGTTCGCATCGAGCAGCTCTACCCGTTCCCGGAGCCCGAACTCGGCGCGGTCATCGCCCCCTACGTCAACCTGGAACTCGCCATCTGGTGCCAGGAAGAGCCCGCCAACCAGGGCGCGTGGTATCCCAGCCAGCATCACATGCGGCGCGTGCTGACGCGCCTCGACCAGGACCTCTACCTGACGTACGCCGGGAGGGTGGCGTTCGCCTCCCCGGCGGCGGGATACTTCGCCAAGCACATCGAGCGCCAGCAACAGCTCGTGGAAGACGCACTGCTCGGATGACCCCGTGATGGAGATCAAAGCGCCGACGTTCCCAGAGTCCGTGCCCGACGGCACCATCGCCGTGTGGCACAAGCAGGTGGGCGATCCCGTGCGCCGCGACGAGGTGCTCGCGGACATCGAGACCGAGAAGGTCGTGCTGGAAATCGTCGCCCCGGCCGACGGGACGCTTAAGGAGATCGTCAGGGCGGAAGGCGACACCGTCGAGAGCGGCGAACTCATCGCGCGCTTCGAGGCCGGCGCGGTGGCCGCGGCACCGGCCCCGGCACCCGAGGCGCCGGCGGATGCGGAGCGTGCCCCGCGCGCTTCGCCGGCCGCGCGCAAGCTGGCTGAGGAGAACGGCATCGACGTCTCCGCTATCGACGGTTCCGGCCGGGACGGCCGCGTGACCCGGGAAGACGTCGCGCGCCTGGTGGAGGCCGGGCCCGCGGAGCAGGCGGCCGAGGCCCCGGCCGCGCCGACGCCGGCGTCCGTCGAGGAACCGCTGCCCGAGACCGGCGAGCGCGTCGAGCGGCGGGTTCCCATGACGCGTCTGCGCGCCTCCGTCGCCCGGCGCCTGGTGGAGGCGCAGCGCAACGCGGCCATGCTCACCACGTTCAACGAGGTGAACATGCAGCCCGTCATGACGATGCGCAAACGCTACCGGGACGAGTTCGAGCGCGTGCACAACGGGGTGCGGCTCGGCTTCATGAGCTTCTTCGTACGCGCCTGCGTCGAGGCCCTGAAACGCTTTCCGGCCGTCAACGCGTCGGTGGACGGCAACGACATCCTCTATCACGGCTACTACGACATCGGCGTGGCCGTCAGCACGGACCGCGGCCTGGTGGTCCCGGTGCTGCGCGACGCGGACGCCCTGAGCCTCGCCCAGATCGAGGACCAGATCGCGGGGTTCGGGGAGCGCGCCCGGGAGAACCGGCTGACGATCGAGGAGATGTCCGGCGGTACCTTCACGATCAGTAACGGCGGCGTGTTCGGTTCGCTGCTGTCGACGCCCATCCTGAACCCGCCGCAGACGGCGATCCTCGGCATGCACAAGATCGAGGACCGTCCCGTGGCCGTCGACGGCCAGGTCGTCATCCTGCCGATGATGTACCTCGCGCTGTCCTACGACCATCGCCTGATCGACGGCCAGGAAGCGGTGCGGTTCCTCGTGACCGTCAAGGCGCTGATCGAGGATCCGGCGCGGATACTGCTGGAGCTCTGATGGAGGAGGCTGCATGAACGACGACGCCGGCCCCGGGGTAGGGACGGACGGCCGCTGGGAAGTGGTGGTCATCGGGGCGGGCCCGGCGGGGTACGCGGCGGCGATCCGCGCGGCGCAGCTCGGCATGCGGACCGCCTGCATCGACAAGTCCCTCGACGGAGAAGGCAATCCCACCCTGGGCGGGACATGCCTCAACTGGGGGTGCATCCCGTCCAAGGCCCTGCTCGACGTGTCCCACAAGTATGCCGAAGCCGCCGGTCACTTCGGCGAGCTCGGCATCGGCGTGGGCGAACTGTCCCTCGACGTCCCGGGCATGATGGCGCGCAAGGATGCGGTCGTGACGCGTCTGACGGGCGGCGTGGGCGCCCTGTTCGAGGGCAACGGCGTCACGGCGCTGGCCGGGAGCGGCCGCCTGCTCGGCAACCGCCGCGTCGAGTTCACGCCGCACGACGGTGACGCGACGGTGCTCGAGGCGGAACACGTCATCCTCGCGCCCGGTTCCGTCCCCATCGACATCGACCCGGCGCCGCTGGTTCCGGGAACCGTGGTGGATTCCACCGGCGCCCTCGAGTTCGATGCCGTACCCGGACGCCTCGGCGTCATCGGCGCCGGGGCAATCGGCCTCGAACTCGGCAGCGTCTGGTCGCGCCTCGGTTCGGAGACGGTCGTCCTCGAGGCCCTCGACGAGTTCCTGCCAATGGCGGACCAGCGCATTGCCAGGGACGCCCTGCGCGCCTTCAAGCGCCAGGGGCTCGACATCCGCCTCGGCTGCCGGGTCATGCGCGCGGAGCCGTCAGGAGACGGGGTGTCGGTGACCTACCAGGACGCCAGCGACGAGCACACGGTCGAGTTCGACCGGCTCATCGTCGCCGTCGGACGCCGTCCGTACACAGAGGGGCTGCTGGCTCCGGACAGCGGCGTGAACCTCGACGAGCGGGGGTTCCTCTACGTCAACGACCTGTGCGCCACCGACGCCCCCGAGGTCTACGCGGTGGGCGATGTCGTGCGCGGTCCGATGCTCGCCCACAAGGGCTCGGAGGAGGGCGTCATGGTGGCCGAGCGCATCGCCGGCCACAAACCGCTGGTGAACTACGACTGCGTGCCGAACGTCATCTACACCCACCCCGAGATCGCCTGGGTGGGGCAGACCGAACAGTCGCTCAAGGCCGACGGCGAGAACTACCGCACCGGCACGTTCTCCTTCGGCGCCAACGGCCGCGCCCTTGCCGCGAACGACGCGGAGGGGATCGTCAAGATCGTCGCCGACGCGGAGACCGATCGCGTGCTCGGCGTGCACGTGTTCGGGCCCCAGGCGTCCGAACTCATCGCCCAGGCGGTGATCGCGATGGAGTTCGACGCGAGCGCGGAGGACCTGGGGCTCACGATGTTCGCGCACCCGACGCTGGCGGAAGCCGTGCACGAGGCGGCGCTCGGCGTCGGGGGCCGGGCGATCCACATGGTGAACCGGAAACGCGCCTGATTCCGGGGAAGGGGTAACGGGTCGAGTCGTGACAACGGGCCTTGGGTGTGCCCGCGCCGCGTCCCGCACTGAGGAGAACGCATGAATCTGCACGAATACCAGGCGAAGGAACTCTTCGCGCGGTACGGACTGCCGGTATCGGAGGGTCACGCGGCGGACACGCCCGACGCGGCGGTGGCCGCGGCCCGCGAGATCGGCGGCGACCGCTGGGTCTGCAAGGTGCAGGTCCACGCCGGCGGACGGGGCAAGGCGGGGGGTGTCCGGCTGGTGGACTCGGAGGACGCCGTGCGGGCGTTCGCCGAGGAGTTCCTGGGCCGCAACCTGGTGACGGTCCAGACCGATGCGGAAGGGCAGCCGGTCGGGAAGGTCTACGTCGAGAGCTGCACGGACATCGCGACCGAACTCTACCTGGGCGTGGTGGTGGACCGCGCGTCCAGGCGGGTGGTCGTCATGGCGTCCGCCGAGGGCGGCGTCGAGATCGAGCAGGTCGCCCGGGACACCCCGGAGAAGATCCTGCGCGCCGCCATCGACCCGTACGTGGGCGCGCAGCCCCACCAGGGACGCGAGATGGCGTTCCGGCTCGGGCTCTCGGGGACCCCGGTGCGGGAGTTCACGGACGTCTTCGTCAAGCTCGTGAAGCTCTTCCATGAACTCGACTGCTCCCTGGTCGAAATCAACCCGCTCGTGGTCACCGAGGAAGGTCGCATTCACTGCCTCGACGCGAAGATGAACATCGACAACAACGCCCTGTACCGGCAGCGGGATCTGGCCGGGATGCGCGACGCGACCCAGGAGGACCCGCGCGAGGCGCGCGCGGACGAGTTCGGGCTCAACTACGTGGCCCTCGACGGCAATATCGGCTGCATGGTGAACGGCGCCGGACTCGCCATGGGCACCATGGACCTCGCGAAGCTCTACGGCGGCACGCCGGCCAACTTCCTGGACGTCGGCGGCGGCGCCACGAAGGAGGCCGTCGGCGAGGCGTTCCGGATCATCCTGTCGGACGAGAACGTGAAGGCCGTGCTCATCAATATCTTCGGCGGCATCGTGTCCTGCGCGACGATCGCCGACGGCATCATCGGCGCCGTCACCGAGGTGGGCGTGAACGTCCCGGTGGTGGTGCGCTTCGAGGGCAACAACGCGGCCGTCGGCGCGGAGAGGCTCGCCGCGAGCGGCCTCGACCTGGTGACCGCGGACTCGCTCGCCGACGCGGCGCAGAAAGCCATCCAGGCGGCCGGAGGTGCGGCATGAGCGTTCTCGTCGACCGGGACACCCGCGTGCTGGTGCAGGGTTTCACCGGCTCCCAGGGCACGCTCCACTCGGAGCAGGCGATCGCCTACGGGACGCGCGTGGTCGGGGGGGTTACGCCCGGCAAGGGCGGCGCCAGCCATCTCGGGCTGCCGGTGTTCGACACCGTCCGGCAGGCGGTCGCGGAGACCGGCGCCACCGCGTCGGTGATCTACGTGCCGGCGCCGTTCTGCAAGGACTCTATCCTCGAGGCCCTCGACGCCGGCATCGAGCTGATCGTCTGCATCACGGAGGGGATCCCGACCCTCGACATGCTCGCGGTCAAGGCGCGGCTCGACCTCACGGACGCACGGCTCATCGGCCCCAACTGTCCCGGCGTCATCACCCCGGGCGCCTGCAAGATCGGCATCATGCCCGCCGACATCCATCTCCCGGGGCGGGTAGGAGTGGTATCGCGTTCCGGCACGCTGACCTACGAGGCCGTCCAGCAGACGACGGACCAGGGGTTCGGACAGTCGACCTGCGTGGGCATTGGCGGCGACCCGATTCCGGGCAGCCAGTTCATCGACATCCTCGAGCTGTTCGAGGGGGACCCGGACACCGAGGCCATCGTCATGGTGGGCGAGATCGGGGGCACCGCCGAGGAAGAGGCCGCGGCGTACATCGCCGAACACGTGTCCAAACCGGTCGTCGCCTACATCGCCGGGGTGACGGCGCCGCCCGGAAAACGCATGGGCCACGCGGGGGCCATCATCGCCGGCGGGCGGGGCACGGCGGACGAGAAGTTCGCCGCGCTCGAGGAGGCGGGCGTGCGTACCGTACGCAGCCTGGCCGAGATCGGGGACGCCTTGGCGGAGGTGACGGGTTGGTAGGACGTGTTGTGAGGCATCGGAAACCCGGAGGTCATGCCATGCGAGTTGCAGCAGCCATTGGTCTCTTGGCGATCCTTTGGTCCACGTCGGCGTCGTCCTCCCAGCGAGAGTTTCCGTCGGCTTTCCAGCCTCTTCCGGAGATGAGCCCGGAGGCGCCTCAGTGGGGTGAGCGTTTCGCGCGGGAGATGCCGGCGCTGGAGCCTCCGTACTACGGCGTGAATCTGGTGGATGTCCGCCGGGAGCACTACGACGCGATCTTCCGGAACATCGAACTGCAGGTGCAGGGCGCCGCCGAGCTTTTCGGTGGACAACTGCATTTCTACTCCGTGACGGACTACGGCGAGATTCGTCGCGTGATCTTTGTCATCTACTTCGAGACCTTCCCTGACTCGCTGGCAGGACTGGTCCCGGATCAAGCCAACGCCGGGACCGAGTTTCCCGACATCTGGTCGGGGTCCGACCTCTGGTTGGATTTCGCACGCCTGGCGGAGGGCTACACGTGGTGGGTCACCGCGGCGCTGCCCGCGAACGAGACCCCGCGGGTCTCACGATAGCCAGCCCTTCCGGCGCGGTCTCCCGCCCTTGCCGATTTCGCCGAGTGCGATGAGCACCCGGAAGTCGTGGCCGCCTTGAAACGGGACGCGGCCGGCACAATCTAACGGGCGTTGACGGCCCCGGGACAGACCCACAGCGACATGACCGCCGAAACCCTCGGCTTCCAGACGGAAGCCCGGCAACTGCTGCACCTGATGGTGCACTCCCTGTACTCGAACCGCGAGATCTTCCTGCGGGAACTCATCTCGAACGCGTCGGACGCCATCGACCGGCTGCGCTTCGCGGCGCTGTCGGACGACGGCCTGCTGGCCGGCGATCCGGAGCTCCGCATCCGCATCGCCTTCGACGCCGACGAGAAGACGCTGACGGTGGCGGACAACGGCATCGGCATGACCCGCGAGGAGGTCGTCGAGAACCTCGGCACGATCGCGCGTTCGGGGACGGCGGAGTTCTTCGGGTCGCTCACCGGGGACCAGCAGAAGGACGCGCAGCTCATCGGGCAGTTCGGGGTCGGCTTCTACAGCGCGTTCATGGTCGCGGACGAAGTGACCGTGCTGACCCGCAAGGCGGGCACGGAGACGGGTACCCGCTGGACCTCGAGCGGCGAGGACGAGTTCACCGTGGAGGAGGCGGAGGCCGACCGGGGCACGTCCGTCGTGCTGAAGCTCAAGAGCGACGCCCACGAGTTCGCCGAGGCGTTCCGGCTGCGCAACGTCGTGCGCAAGTACTCCGACCACATCGCCGTGCCGGTGGTGATGGCGGGCGAGGCCGGGGACGGCGAGGACGGCGACGACGACGCGGCCCCGGACAGGGCCCCGGAGGACGAGACCGTCAACGCCGCGACCGCCCTGTGGACCCGTTCGCGCAGCGAGGTCGGCGACGACGAGTACCGGGAGTTCTACAAGCACGTCTCCCACGACTACGAGGACCCGCTCGCCTGGAGCCACAACCGGGTCGAGGGCAAGCTCGAGTACACGAGCCTCCTGTTCGTGCCGCGCCGCGCGCCGTTCGACCTGTGGAACCGCGAGTCTCCGCGGGGGCTCAAGCTCTACGTGCAGCGCGTGTTCATCATGGACGAGGCGGAGCAGTTCCTGCCCCTGTACCTGCGCTTCGTGCGCGGCATCGTCGACAGCAGCGACCTGCCGCTCAACGTTTCCCGCGAGATCCTGCAGGAGGACGCCTCGGTCCGGACGATCCGCAGCGCGCTCGCGAAACGCGTCCTCGACGTGCTGGCGAAGCTCGAGGGCGACGACTACGCGACGTTCTGGGACGAGTTCGGCCAGGTGCTGAAGGAGGGCGTCGCCGAGGACTTCACGAACCGCGAGGCGGTCATGAAGCTGCTGCGCTTCACCACTACTGCCGACGACGAGAGCGCCCAGCGCGTGTCGCTCACGGACTACGTCGGCCGCATGCAGGACGACCAGAAGAGCATCTACTACCTTGTTGCCGACAGCCTCGCCGCCGCCCGCCAGAGTCCGCACCTCGAGGTGTTCCGCCAGCGGAACATCGAGGTCCTGCTGCTGTCGGACCGCATCGACGAGTGGTTCATGTCCTTCGTGCAGGAGTTCGACGGGAAGCCCCTCGCGGACGTCTCGCGTGGCGACCTCGACCTGCCCGGGGGCGTCCCCGAGGACGAACCGGACGCGGACGACGCGTTCTGCAAGCGCATCGCGGACGTGCTCGAGGACCGCGTCGAGAGCGTGCGGCGTTCGGTGCGCCTGACGGACTCGCCGGCCTGCCTCGTGCTCGGCGAGGGCGACGTGGGGGCGCAGATGCGGCGCATCATGGAAGCGACAGGCCAGCAGCTTCCGGAGACCAAGCCCCACTTCGAGATCAATCCCGGGCATCCCCTGGTCGAGAAGCTCGAAGGCGAGGCCGACGGAGACCGCTTCGCGGACCTCGTCAGGGTGCTGTTCGACCAGGCGAGCCTGGCGGAGGGCCAGCCGCTCGGCGATCCGGGAGACTACGTGCGCCGGGTCAATCGGCTGCTGCTGGAACTGGCCGCGACGTAACCCGGGACCGGCCCGCTACGGGCCCCGCCGCGTGGCTTGAACCAGGAGATCGTTTGCTACCATACCTCGCCCACGCACGGGGGAGGGCCGCGTGAAGGTAGCCATCGTCGGCGCCGGCAACTTCGGCACCGCCATCGCGAACATTGTCGCGAAGAACGGCTTTCCGGCCTACCTGTGGATGCGCGATCCCGCCCAGCTCGCGGACATGCGTGCGCATCGCGAGAACCGGCGCTACCTGAAGGGACATGCCCTCGACGACAACGTGGTCCCGAGCGGCGACCTCGCGGAGTCCGTGGGCGCGTCGGACGTCCTCTTCGTGACGGTCCCGAGCGCCTCTTTCCGACAGGTGACGCGGGACGTCGCGGCCCACGCGAAGCCGGGCGCGTTCGCGGTCAGCGGCACCAAGGGCGTGGAGTCCGACGGGTTCCGCCTTATGAGCCAGATCCTGGACGAGCTGCTGCCCGAGTGCGGGACCGGCGTGATCAGCGGGCCGAACCTGGCGGAGGAGATCGCCGGCGCCCACTTCACCGGTACCGTGGTGGCGAGCCGCTCCGCGGACCTGCGATCGGCCGTGCAGCGCGTGCTCGCGAGCCCGACGCTGCGGGTCTATTCCAGCGACGATGTCTACGGCGTCGAACTCGGGGGCGCGTTGAAGAACGTCTACGCGATCATCTGCGGCATGGCGGCGGCGCTCGAGGTCGGCCAGAACACCGTGGCCATGCTGATCACCCGCAGCCTGGCGGAGATGAGCCGCTTCGCGGTGTCCCTCGGCGCCAATCCCTTCACTTTCCTGGGCCTCGCGGGGGTGGGGGATCTCATGGTGACATGTACGTCCCCCCTCAGCCGCAACTTCCAGCTCGGCTTCCAGGTCGGCAAGGGCAGCACGCTGGAAGAGGCCATGGAGCAGCTCGGCAGGCTCGCGGAAGGGGTCAACACCCTGCGGGTGATCCGGGCCAAGACCACGGAACTCGGGGTGTACATGCCCCTGGTCGAGGGGTTGCACCGGGTGTTGTACGAGGGCTACGGGATCGGACAGGTGGTGAACGACCTGATGACCAGCGAGCAGATGGTGGACGTCGAGTTCGCGAGCCCCGAAACCTGGAGTACGGCATAGTGTTGCGCGACACGACAGTCATGTCCCGGACGCTTGCCGCGGCTGCGCGCGGGGCGGGGCTTGTAGCGCTCGGCCTTGCGTCCCACGCCGCCGAGGACGTGTCCGGCTCCGCCGACCCGTCCGCCGTCGAGCGGTTCCCGCGGTCCTGGATCGTCGAGTACACCGAGCCCGGCGCACCCGAACCCTACGAGTTCATTACGGCGCCGGTGGACAGGATCAAGCGCGACGTCCGGGTGGAGGCGGTCCGGGTGGAGGGACCGCTCACTCGCGTGACCTACCGGATTCCGGATGGGGAGCGGCTGGACGACGTGATCGCGCATTACGAGACGCGCATCGCCGCGATCAGCCCCGGGATCGTGTTCTCGTGCCGGGGGCCGGACTGCGGACGCAGCACGATCTGGGCGAACCAGATCTTCGGGGTGGCGGAACTCGCCGCCCCGAACCGCAACCAGTTCTATCTCGCCGCTCCGGTCCGGGTGGACGGGCAGGGGCAACTCGTCGCGTTCTATGCGGTGCAGCGCGGGAACCGCCGCGTGTACGCACATCTCGACATCGTGGTCCCGCAGGGCCCGACCCCGTTCGACGCCACCCTCACGCTCGCGGGCGCTCTCGAGCGCACCGGTTTCGTCGTGGTCGAGGGCGTTGAGCCGGATGCCGCGGGGAACCTGTCCGCGGAGGCGCTCACGGCGCTCGACGACCTGGCCGGGGGGCTCGGGGAGCTTGCTGGGGAGACCTTTCACGTCGTCTGCCACGTGTACGGGCCCCGGTCCGTCGATGCGCTCACGGGCGCGGCGCAACGCTGCGCGACGGCGGCCGCGCGCAGGCTCGAGGAGGCGGCCGGCGTGACCGCGGTGGCCCACGGCCTCGGCCCGATCGCTCCCGGCGGCGCCGGCGCCGCATCCCGCGTCGAGGTGGTCCTGCCGAACCGCCTGGCGAGTGACTGATCCGCGCGACCTCGCGCGGGCGTTCGCCGACGCCCTCGAAGCGGCGGACATCGCCTTCGGACACGGCGCGGCGGACGCCCGGGCCGAGGCGGAGCACCTGGTCCTCGGCTACCGGGACGCACACGGCTGGAGTCCCGCGGCGCCGGACGCACTGCGCGCGCTCCTCGAACGCCGCATCCGGGAGCGCGTTCCGGTCGCCCACCTCACCGGTCGCGCCTGGTTCGCCGAGCGCTGGTTCGTCGTCTCGCCGGGAGTGATGATTCCCCGTTCCCCGGTGCAGGAACTCATCCTCGACCGCTTCCGGCCATGGTTGCGCCGCCCGCCCGATCGAATCCTGGACCTCTGCTGCGGCTGCGGGGCGCTGGGGATCGCCGCGGCCCTGGAGTTCCCCGAGGCCTCGCTGACGTTGGTCGACGTGGACCCCGCCGCCGTCGCGTGCACGGGGACGAACGTTGCGCGTTTCGGTCTCGAAGCCCGCGCGGAAGTCCGGTCCTCGGACCTGTTCGAGGCGCTCGACGGGCCCCGCTTCGACCTCGTGATCGCCAATCCGCCGTACGTTCCCGCAGCCGAGATCGCCCACCTGCCTCCGGAGTACGGTAGCGAACCTGCGGGAGGCCTGGCGGCAGGCCCGGACGGCCTCGCGTGCTGGCGCCGCGTTCTCGGGGGCCTCGGGGCGTGGCTCGAGCCCCAGGGACTGCTGGCGGGAGAAGTGGGAGGCACGGCCGCCACGCTCGCCGAAGCCTTCTCCGAATTGCCGTTCGCCTGGCCGGAGCTCGTCAACGCCCCGCGCCTCGCCAACGGCGACTTCGGGGTTTTCGTGCTCGACGGCGACTGCTTGTCAACGCCCCGCTGACTTCCGATACTGCCTCGCCATGGCCGGAAACACCTTCGGACAGGCTTTCACGCTCACCACGTTCGGCGAGAGTCACGGGCTCGCCATGGGCGCGGTGGTGGACGGCTGCCCCCCGGGGCTGCCGCTCTCGGAGGCCGACCTGCAGGGGGACCTGGACCGCCGCCGGCCCGGGAGCTCGAAGTACACGACCCAGCGGCAGGAGCCCGACGCCGTCAGGATCCTGTCCGGCGTCTTCGAGGGCGTAACGACCGGGACTCCGATCGGGCTCGTGATCGAGAACGTGGACCAGCGCTCGCGGGACTACAGCGCCATCAAGGACCAGATCCGTCCGGCGCACGCGGACTACACGTACCTGAAGAAGTACGGCCGGCGGGACTACCGGGGCGGTGGACGCGCCTCCGCCCGCGAGACCGCCATGCGCGTCGCCGCCGGCGCGATCGCGAAGAAGTACCTGTACGAGCGCCACGGCACGCGCGTGCGCGGCTACCTGGCCGGGATCGGCACGATCAGGGTGCGCACCGTCGACTGGAGCATCGTGGACGACAACCCGTTCTTCTGCGCCGACCCGGACGCGGTGGACGAGATCGCGGTCCTGATCGACGAGCTACGCGCCGCCGGGGACTCGGTGGGCGCGCGGATCAACGTGGTGGCGTCGGACGTTCCGGTCGGGCTCGGCGAACCGGTGTTCGGCAAGCTCGACGCGGACATGGCCGGCGCGCTCATGGGGATCAACGCCGTGAAGGGCGTCGAGTTCGGCGCGGGATTCGCGGTCGTGGGACAGCGCGGCAGCGAGCACCGGGACGAGATGGACGCGGACGGATTCGTGAAGAACGACGCTGGCGGCGTCCTCGGAGGCATCTCGTCCGGTCAGGACATCGTCGTGAGCATCGCGCTCAAGCCGACGTCGAGCCTCGCCATTCCGGGGAAGAGCGTGGACACCGGCGGCCGCGAGGTCGAGGTCGTGACGAAGGGACGCCACGACCCGTGCGTGGGTCTGCGCGCGACGCCGATCGCCGAGGCCATGACGGCGCTCGTGCTGATGGATCACCTGATGCGCGACCGGGCACAGAATGCAGGTGTCGAACGTTAGCTTAATCAATCGGATAGAAGGATCATTTAAGGCGTTCTCTCCTCCTCCATGGGCGTGCGCCGTTCCGATCCACGACACGCCCCGGTAGAATCTCGCCCCGACCCCGGCTTCTGCGCCCGCGACACGCCATGAGCGGCAAGACCCTCTACGACAAGATCTGGGACGCCCACCACGTCACCGACCGGTCCGACGGCATGAGCCTGCTCTACGTGGACCGGCACCTGCTGCACGAGGTCACCTCGCCGCAGGCGTTCGAGGGGCTGCGGCTGGCGGGCCGGCGTCCCTGGCGCGTGGACGCGAACCTCGCGACGCCGGACCACAACGTGCCCACGGTCCCGTCCGAGCGTCGGGCGGGGGTCCCCGGCATCGTCGACGAGGTTGCGCGGATCCAGGTGGAGACCCTGGACGCCAACTGCCGGGACTTCGGCATCCGCGAGTTCGGCATCAACGATATCCGCCAGGGCATCGTCCACGTCATCGGACCGGAGCAGGGGGCGACTCTGCCGGGGATGACCATCGTGTGCGGTGATTCGCACACCTCCACGCACGGCGCGTTCGCCGCGCTGGCCCAGGGCATCGGCACGTCCGAGGTGGAACACGTGCTCGCCACGCAGTGCCTCGCGCAGCGCAAGAGCCGCAACATGCGTATCGCGGTGGCGGGGGCGCTGCCGGCGGGGGTGCACGCCAAGGACGTGGCGCTCGCGGTCATCGGCTCGATCGGCACCGCCGGGGCGACGGGTCACGTCATCGAGTTCTGCGGCGCCGCCATCGAGGCGCTGTCGATGGAGGGGCGCATGACCCTGTGCAACATGTCCGTGGAGGCCGGCGGCCGGGCCGGACTCGTCGCCGTGGACGAGACGACGCTCGCATACCTGCGCGGACGGCCCTTCGCGCCGCGCGGCGACGCCTGGGACGACGCGGTGGCGTGGTGGCGCACCCTCCGCTCGGACGCGGACGCCGTCTTCGACCGGACCGTGGAGATCGACGCGGCCGCGCTCGAGCCCCAGGTGACGTGGGGGACCTCCCCGGAACTCGTCAGCGCGATCGGCGGCGCCGTGCCGTCGCCGTCGGACATGGACGATCCGGTCAAGGCCGAGGTCGCGGAGCGCGCGCTCGCCTACATGGATCTCGCGCCCGGCACGTCGATGACCGATGTGCCGCTCGACAAGGTCTTCATCGGCTCGTGCACGAACGCGCGCATCGAAGACCTGCGCGCCGCGGCCGAAGTCGCGCGCGGGGGCAGGGTACGGGTGGCAGAGGCGCTCGTGGTGCCGGGTTCCGGCCTCGTGAAGCGCCAGGCGGAGGACGAGGGGCTCCACGAGATCTTCCTGGACGCGGGCTTCGAGTGGCGGGCGCCCGGCTGCTCGATGTGCCTCGCCATGAACGCGGACCGGCTGCTGCCCGGCGAACGCTGCGCCTCGACGTCCAACCGGAACTTCGAGGGCCGCCAGGGCCACGGCGGGCGCACCCACCTGGTGAGTCCGGCCACGGCCGCCGCGAGCGCCATCGCCGGGCATCTCGCGGATCCGCGGGAGGCCGTCGGATGAGGGCCTTCACGACGCATCGGGGTGTCGTCGCGCCCCTCGACCGGGCCAACGTCGACACGGATCAGATCATTCCGAAGCAGTTCCTGAAGTCGATCCGGAAGACGGGGTTCGGGGACAACCTGTTCGACGCGTGGCGCTACCTGGACGAGGGCGTGATCGGCAAGACGCCGAACGAACGGCGCATCAACCGCGACTTCGTCCTGAACGCCCCCGATTACCAGGACGCCTCGGTACTGCTCGCCCGCGACAACTTCGGCTGCGGCTCGAGCCGCGAGCACGCGGTGTGGGCGCTGCTGGAGTACGGTTTCCGGTGCGTGATCGCGCCGAGCTTCGCGGACATCTTCGCCACCAACAGCGTGAACAACGGACTGCTGCTGGTCACGCTGCCCGCCGCCGCGGTGGCCGAGCTCTTCGACATGGCGGCCCGTGGCGGCCTGACCGTCGAGGTGGACCTCGCGGCAGGGCGGGTGGTGACCGGGGAGGGCAAGGCGTTCGGTTTCGAGACCGACCCGGAGACGCGCCGCCGCCTGCTGCGGGGCCTCGATGACATCGGGCTTACCCTGGACTGCGCCGATGCCATCCGGGCGTTCGAACGGGCCCACCGGGAGCGGCAGCCCTGGGTATTCGCGGACGCGGAGGCGAGGTGAGCAGGCGGGCCCGTGTCCTGATCCTTCCCGGGGACGGCATCGGCGCCGAGGTCATGCCGCACGCCGTGCGCGTGCTCGAGCGCGCCTGCCCGGAGATCGGGTTCGACTTCGAGTACGGCAGCATCGGCGGGGCGGCCCTCGACAGCGACGGCGTCCCCCTGACGGACGCGACCCTGGACCGCGCACGCGGCGCGGACGCGGTGCTCCTCGGCGCCGTCGGCGGCCCGAAATGGGACGACCTGCCGATGGATCGCCGGCCGGAACGCGGCCTCTTGCGGCTGCGCTCGGAACTCGACCTGTTCGCCAACCTGCGTCCCGCGATCCTGTTCGCGCCGCTGGCATCGGCGTCGTCCCTGAAGCCGGAACTGGTCTCGGATCTCGACATCCTCATCGTCCGCGAGCTCACCGGCGGCATCTACTTCGGCGAGCCGCGCGGCGTGACCGTCGGCAACGGCGGCCGCCGCGGCTTCAACACCTACGTCTACGAGGAGCGCGAGATCGAGCGCATCGCGCGCGTCGCCTTCGACCTCGCGCGCAAGCGCCGGGGCCGGCTCGTATCCGTCGACAAGGCGAACGTGCTCGAGGTGACGCAACTGTGGCGGGAGGTGGTCACCGAGGTCGCGGCCGACTACCCGGATGTCTCGCTCGGGCACATGTACGTCGACAACGCCGGCATGCAACTCGTCCGGGAACCCATGCAGTTCGACGTGGTGGTGACCGGCAACATGTTCGGGGACATCCTCTCGGACGTGGCGGCGATGCTGACCGGGTCTCTCGGGATGCTGCCGTCCGCATCGCTCAACGCCAGCGGACAGGGGCTCTACGAACCGGTGCATGGGACGGCGCCCGACATCGCCGGACGCAACATCGCGAATCCCCTGGCGACGATCCTGTCGGCGGCCATGCTGCTGCGGTACAGCCTCGACGCCGGGGACGCGGCGGCGCGGCTCGAGAACGCGGTCGCCGCGACGCTCGCGGACGGACTGCGCACCGCCGACATCATGCCCCAGGACAGCACGTCCGGGGTGACGTGCGTCGGTACGGACCAGATGGCGGACGCGGTGACCGCGCGGCTGGAGGCGGACTGATGGCGAAGGGATTCGTGGCGGTCGTCCTCTGCGTTGGCCTTGCCGTGACCGATGTCGCCCTGGCGGCGGAGAGTCCCGGCGGAGACGACGAGGCCGAAGTGCGTCTGACGTACGGCCCCATCGGGCCCTACGACACCCTCTGGTCCATCGCGAG
>JAJDTI010000018.1 GCA_022827245.1 Pseudomonadales bacterium
CCTGACGGCCGGGATCCTGGTCGCGCTCGGCTACCGGCGCCTGGCCGCGAAATCGCCGCCGCCACCGCTCTTCCACATGCTCAACAGCGTCTACGGCCTGCTGCGCCCGGACTGCCACACCGGCCGCCCCACGCCGGCGCCGCGGATCGCGGAGGAGATGCGCTATCCCCCGGTCGAGCCGCCGCCGGACACGGCCAGCCGGCACGGCGAGATCGAAGTCCTGCCGGACGGCACCGAAGCCACTCACTGGTACGCGGAGGCCGCCGGCGTGACCTGGCACTTCGTCACGGCCGGGGACCCGGGCGGCGAGGCCGTCCTGATGCTGCACGGGCTGCCGGAGTCCTGGTGGGCGTTTCACCACCAGGTCGGGGACCTCGCGAAGGATCGCTACGTGATCGCACTCGACTGCAAGGGATATGGCCAGAGCGACAAGCGGCTCGACCTCGATTACCGCGCCGCGACCATGGCCGTCGAGACCGCGGCGCTCCTCGATGCGCTCGGCATCGAACGCTTCCACATCGTCGCCCACGACCGGGGCGCCGTCATCGCCGATCACATGACCGCCGTCGCGTCCCTCGAAGGCCGGATCCTGCGCTACGTCCGCATGCAGCAGTCCTTCAACGAGCCCCACGGCGATCCCCGGCCGCCGCACGCGCTCTTCGCGACCAGGCTCGGCGAAGCCAACTTCAAGAGCCGCAACATCATCGGCATCGTCTACGAGAAGGTGATGCCGACCGGCCTGACCCCTTCGACCCTGAAACGCCTGGACTACGAGTTCAAGTTCCGGGGCGTGGCCGAGGCGGTGCGCCGCTACTTCGGGGTCAACAACTTCGACATCGAGTACCGGGACCGGCACGAGTCCCTGTTCGCCCACATGACCATGCCGATCCTCATCCTGCAGGGCCGGTGGGATCCCGGACAGCACCCGGAGGAGTACGCGCGCTCCAGCGAGTTCGCGGCCGACCTCCGGGTAGAGTTCGTCGAGGCCAGCCACTTCTCGCACCTCGAGAACCCGAGCGCCGTCAACGGGGCCATCAGGAGGTTCCTTGGTCCCGCCTGAGCGACCTCCCCCTCGATTCCCTGCTACGCTCCACGACGCCGCCCGCCGCAGCTCGGGACGGTCGGGCGAATGAACGACATGCTGGAACGCGAGGCCTAGATGGCGGCCCAAGAGGGGACGGAACGACCGGTACGCAAGCGCCGGCCGCAGGAACGTGCGGAAGTCACGCGGCGCAAGTTGATCGAAGTGGCGCTGCGGGAGTTCTCGGAGCGCGGCTTCGACGCCGTCACCGTGCGCGACATCGAAGTCGCGGCGGGCGTCCAGCGCAACCTGCTGAGCTACCACTTCGGCAACAAGGAGGAGATGTGGAAGGCCGCGGCCGCCCACGTCTTCACCACGCTGCAGGACTTCCAGGAGCAGCGGCAGGACCTCATGCGCGAACTCTCGCCGCACGAACGCCTCGCGTACACCATCCGCAGCTACGTGCGGTTCTCGGCCAACCATCCCGAGCTGAACCGCCTGATGATCCAGGAGGGCAAGCGCGACAGTTGGCGCATGCGCTGGCTGGTGGACGAGTTCCTCGGCCCGGCGATGGAAGGCCTGCGGGAGGTCGTCGAGGCCGATACCAGGATCGACGACGCGCAGTTCGTGCACTGGTACTACGTGTTCGTCAGCGGGGCGATGATGTTCTCGATGGCCCCGGAAGCCGCGCTCCTCTTCGACGTGGACGTGACCGACGACGCGATCGTCGACCGTCACGCCCAGACGATGGCCACGCTCCTGCTGAACGAGTTTCCCCGGTAACGCCCCATGGCCGGTCCACCGCCTCGCAACGCGAACGCAGTTCGCTAGCGCCCCGCAACCGTCGCCTTCGGCGCGGCCTCCTAGGCGGCCAGGGAGTACCCCGGATCGGCTAGTGCGTCGAATTCGGCGAGGGTGCGTTGTCCGTTCGGGGCTTCGAGGATGCGGGTTCGCAGTTCGGCGTGCATCCGTTCGGCGACGATGCGGGGTTGATCCATGGTGGCCCAGTCGATGAGGCCCCGCCAGAAGGGATCGACCAGTTCCGAACCCGGCATGGCGCCGCCGTCCGTCGTGCGGACGGTCAGCGCGCGCAGTTCGCCGAGGTAGAGCCGCAGGGACTCGACGTGGATGCGTTCGTCCGTGCGAATGCGTTCGATGATCTCGGCGGCTTCTTCGGCCTGCGGGCGGCGAGCGGGAAAGAGATCGGGCGTGCGCATGATTTCCTGCGTGGCGGCGAAACCGATCTCGGCGCGGAACTCGATCACGAGAAGATTCATCAGGAAGGCGAACAGCATCTCGAAGGGCTGATCCACCTGCGGCATCCAGCGCCTGCCTTCCTCCGGGCGAGCGATGCGCTCCGGTGGCTCGGCGTCCGGGTGGGCATCCGCGCCGAAGGCGAGGTCGCGGGCCACGAACCACATCACGTCGTGCCCGCCGATGCCTTTTTCCGGCTCGCCCCCTTCGTCGATCCCGTGGGCATGCATCAGACCCTTGTGCAGGTGGCCGAGCGCGGTGCCGGATATGTCCTCCACGAACAGCGGCTGCAGCTTCGGCAGCGGCATGGCGGAGAGCATCCGGCCCCGGCCTTCGATCTTTCCGGTGATGGTGAGGGCGTTCCAGAAGAACCGATCGAGGCCCCGCCGGATCAGCAGGCTTTGTTGTGCCGGGTTCGGCACGCGGGGGCCGGACAGGAGTGACGCATCGGCGTCGAGAAGGTCTCCGCCACGGCGACGCAGGGACTCCGTCCAGTTGGCGATAGCCTTGCCGCGGCCTAGGGAGCGAGGCGGGATGTAGCTCCCGTCGGCGTCGTAGCCGCCGTGGAGACGCTGACCGTCGATCTCGTGCGGGCGAGCGTAGTCGTGGTCGGAGAGGAGTTCCTCCCGGCTGAAGACGAGCTGGAGGTCCGGTTGGCCCATTGGATCACTCGATGGGGAAGTTGGCGCACGATTGTACGGTGGCCGGGGAAGGCGGCGCGTCCACCGTGACGGCGTGGTATACGAACGTCCGGACGGATCGTGAACACGCTGGTGAAGCGGGGGAGTGATGGAATGCCGAAACTGACACTCGACGGGGCCGATATCGAATACCTCGAGGCCGGCACCGGCCTGCCCCTCGTCTTCTGTCACGAGTTTGCGGGCAGCCTGGAGAGCTGGGAAGCGCAGATCAGCTACTTCTCCCGCTTCTACCGGGTGTTCGCCTACAACGCGAAGGGCTATCCGCCGTCCGAAGTGCGGGCGGACTGGCGGGAGTACACCTGGGACCGCCAGGTGGCCGTCCTGCTCGGGTTGCTGGATGCCATGGACATCGACCGGGCGCACATCTGTGGGCTGTCGATGGGGGCGTACACGGCGGTTCAGTTCGCCCTGGCGCACGCCGGGCGGTGCCACGGGGTGGTGGCGGCGGGCGTGGGCACCGGCAGCGACGACCCGGAGGCCTTCCTCGAGGACATGGACGCCCGCGCGGACGCACTGGAGAAGCTGGGCATGGCGTCGATGGAGGCGTACGTGCGAGGCCCCGCGCGCATCCGCTTCCGCGAGAAGGACCCGACCGGATGGGAGCGCTTCGCGGCGCTCTTTCTCGCGCACTCCGCCCAGGGCTCGGCCAACACGCTGCGCGCCTTCCAGGGGCGGCGGCCGGCCCTCTACACCCGGGAGGCGGACCTGGCCGCGCTCGAAGTCCCGCTGCTCGTCGTCTGCGGCGACGAGGACGATCCCTGCATCAATCCCTCGCTCTTTCTTAAGCGCACCGTGCCGGGGTGCGGGCTCACCGTGCTGGCGGACACGGGACACGCCTGCAACCTGGAGGAGCCGGCGGCCTTCAACGCGGTGGTCGCGGAGTTCCTGGCGCGGGTCGAAGCCGGGCGCTGGGGACCGCGGCCCGAGGACAGCGGCGACAACATCGGCGCCGTCGGGACCGGGCGGGGAGAGGCGCGAGCGTAGCGGTCAGTCCGCCTCCGCCAGCTCCAGCACCTTGCCTATCGTGCGCCAGTTGCGCGCCGTGGCGCCGACGCCGAGCTTCCGTTCGACGGCCGCCGCGAGCTTCGACCGGGCAATGCCCTCGGGCGCGTGGAGATAGAAAACCGCGTCCGTGAGCCGCCATCGCTCGGAGTCCTTGCACAGTTGCCGGATCGCGTCGAGGTCCGGATCGCGCGGGACGGCCTCCAGGAAGAACAGGTGCACGGTGCTGCCTTCCTCCGCGGCGAACGGATTGTTCCCGGCGGCCTGACGGAGTTCGGCCAGGGTCAGGATGTGCACGGTCGTTTCTATCCCCACACCCGACTCGAGCGCTGTCAGTATGGACGCGGCCGAGACCTCCCCGTCTGTGGGCTCGTCGAAGACGACGTTGCCGCTCTGGATGTAGGTACGCACGTCGCCGCACCCGATTCTCTCCAGGATGCGCCGGAGGTCCTTCATGGCGACGCGGTTCTTGCCGCCCACGTTCAGGCCCCGGAACAGGGCGATGTGTCTGGTCATGGCGGATGCCCCTTGAGGATGCCGTTCGGTGGCCTCGGCGCGGGACTGGCATCATTGGGTCCTTGCAGCGGCCCTGGGAACGACGCATGACCGCACTGACCGACATCGCCCCGGCTTTCGTCGCCATGACGCGGGACATCCGCATCTGCACGCTGGCCACGGTTGACGCGCGCGGGCGACCGCGGACGCGGATGGTGCAGCCCATCTGGGAGTGGGACGGAGAACACCTGTCGGGCTGCGTCCTGGTCACGGACACCCCCGTCAAGCGCGCGCAGCTCGAAGCGTGTGCGTTCGTCTCGTGCAGCTACTGGAAGCCGAACCAGGACACCTGCCTCGCCGAGTGCTCCGCCCAATGGGCCACCGATGACGCGGCCAGGCAGCGCGCCTGGGACCTGTTCGAGAACACGGCCGCGCCGGTCGGCTACGACCCCGGGATCATCGGGTGGGAGGACATCCACAGCGATACCTACGGTGCGCTGACCCTGGAGCCCTGGCGGCTCCGGGTCATGCCGGGAACGATCATGACCCAGGGCACCGGCGACGTCCGGAGCTGGCGCGACCTTCGGTCGCGTTGTGAGGTTAGCTGGCGCGAAACTCCCAATCGCAAGCACTTGGCGCGCCTGACCGCGGGGCGGACTACCGTCGCGAGTAATCCACCGCGAGCCACGTCTCCGGCCGCACGGTGACCGTCAGGCTCCCGCCGGTGGGCATCCTCTCTGCGTAGACCTTGCCCTCCTCCTCGCCGAGGTAGCGGGTGGCCAGTTCGAGGATGTCCTCGTCCGTCCCTGGCCGGACGCTCTCGACCGGCCCCTCCGCCGTGACGTAGGCGTACGGCGGCTCTTCGTTCTGCGCGCAGAGC
>JAJDTI010000208.1 GCA_022827245.1 Pseudomonadales bacterium
CTGCCCTTCCAGGGCGCCGGTGCGCTCGAGATCCAGCTTCTTGCCGGTCCGGCGCTCGACCGTCGCACAGAAGGCGCCGCGCAGCCGCTCGAGGAACGCCGGCGTCGTCAGTGTCTCGGGCGGAATGACCGTGTAGCCGACGGCCTCGAGTTCGGCCACGTGCTTCTCGAGTCCGAGCCGCTGGATCTCGGCCCAGACCCGCGCGAAGTCCTCCTGCGCCTTGCCCGTCGGCGGCCGGGGCGCACTCGGAATCCCGTCGTCGGGCGCGTCCGTTCGAGGGGACACGTCCTCCAGTACTTGCTCGGCCATTCTCTTCTCCTCCTCCGTCAGCACAGGCTTCCCTACGTCCCGGAGCTTACCAGACGCACCCGCCGTCGCCGCCGCGGGACACGGTTTGTGCATAATGCCGGCGACCACTTCGGGGAGGGGAACGGTGGCTTACGAGATCAAGCGCTTTCCGTACGACGGCACGGTGGACGCCGACGGGCACATCCTCGAGCCGCCCGACCTCTGGGAGACCTACCTCGAGGACCGCTACAAGCCGCGGGCGCTGCGCATCGGCGTGGACGACGACGGCCTGGAGTACCTCGAGATCGACCGGCGCCCCTCGAAATCCACGAACAAGGGCTCCCTCGGCATCATGGGCGCCATGGGCGCCGAGGACATGCGCCCGAGCCCCGAGCGCAGGTACGCCGACAGCATGCCCTTCGGCGCCTGCAACGCTGCCGAGCGCCTCGAACTCATGGAGCGGGAGAACCTCGAGTATTGTCTCCTCTACCCCACCATCGGCCTGCTATGGGAGACGGAACTCACGGATCCCGAGCTGAGCCTCGCGTACTGCCGGGCCTACAACCGCTGGATCGCGGACTTCTGCCGGGACGGCGCCGGCAAGCTGATCCCGATCGCCCAACTGACCTTGCTGGATGTCGAGGGTTCCGTCGCCGAACTCGAGCGCGCCGTCCGGGACGGGTGCAAGGGCGCCTGGGTCAACCCGTTCAACCACAACCGGGTGATCCACGGGAGCCCGCAACACGACGCGCTGTTCGCGAAGTGCTGCGAACTGGACGTGCCGCTCGCGATCCACCCGACGTTCACGCCGCACCGCGCCGCGGAGGGCATCTTCGACTGGCCCGGGCAGGGGCGCGTCTGGGGCGAGATGATCTGGCTGCGCTCGATCGTCCAGCAGGCCCTCATCTCGTTCTTCAGCCTCGGCACCCTCGAACGTTTCCCGGAACTGCGCCTCGGCGTGCTCGAGGCCGGCTCCGGCTGGATCGGCGCGATGCTTGACCGCCTGGACGCCTACGGCGAGTCGATGAACACGGCCCGCTTCCGCGCCAGCGAACTGTTCCGCCGCCAGTGCTTCATCTCCGGCGACCCGGACGAGACCATCGCGCCCTACACCATCGAGCACGTCGGCGACGACTGCTTCATGTGGGCGACCGACTACCCGCATCCGGACCACCCGCACACCTGGGTCGACGACCTGGTCGTATATGCGAACAAGCTGCCCGAAACGACCCGGGAGAAGGTCCTCGGCGGCAACGTAAAGCGCATCTACCGCTTGTAAGGGCGACCCATGAAACCGAAGCTCACACTCCCCATCCTCGCCGCACTGCTCTGCCTGCCCGGCCATGCCCAACCCGCGGACGGGACGGACCGGCTGCTGCTGCCGGCCGCGGCGCCGCCGCGGACAGAAGGCCTGGCCGAGCGTCCGAACGTCCTGCTCATCATGGCCGACGACCTGAACGTCGCCCTCGGCTCGTACCTCGAGTCCACGCCCGCCCCGCATTACGCCGGCGTGAAGACCCCGAACCTGGACCGTCTTGCGGCGGAGGGGGTCCGTTTCGACCGCGCCTACGTGCAGAACCCGCTCTGCAGTCCGTCGCGGATATCGATCCTGAGCGGACTGCGGCCGCCCACGACGGGCGTCTACGACAACGGCACGGCGCCGCGCGAGCGGATCGGAGACGCCCTGCGCCTGCTGCCCGAGCACTTCCACGACCAGGGGTACTTCACGGCCCGGGTGGGCAAGATCGGACACAATAGCTACGAGCACGTCGTGTCCTGGGATTCGTCGAACTTCGCCCTGTCGAGGGAGCCGGAGGTCCGCTTCCACCTGCCGGGATACCTGCCGGGCATCGACCTGTCCGGGCAGCGCGACAACACCTGGACCGAGGGTTCCGAGGACGGCATGTCGCGCGCGGATGTCCTCGCACCGCTCGGGCGGACCGGCGGTCTGCCCCTGTCCTGGCGCGCGACGACCGAATCGCCGCGCATGACGCCCGACGGGACTACGGCGACGCGCGTCATCCAGTTGATGGCCGACCACCGTGACAAGCCGTTCTTCATCGGCGCCGGCTTCCACAAGCCGCACCAGCCGTGGGTCGGTCCGGCGCAGTTCTTCGCCCAGCACCCGGCCGACGAAGTGCAACTGCCCGAGACCCCGCCGGACGACCAGGACGACTTGCCGGACGCCGCTTTCGGGCCGCACGCCGACGATCTCGACCACAGCGACAGGCAGCTCAAGCAGGCCGTCGCCGCGTATCACTCCATGGTCACCATGACCGATTTCTACGTCGGCCAGCTACTCGCGGCCCTCGAGGTCCTCGATCTCGCCGAGTCCACCATCGTCGTGTTCACCAGCGACCACGGCTTCCTGCTGAACGAGCACGGCGGGCTGTGGCGCAAGCGATACCAGTTCGAGGAGTCCACGCGCGTGCCCCTCATCGTGCGGCGGCCCGACGGCCAACAGGCGGGGCAGGTCGTGCGCGGACTCGTGGAACTCGTCGACCTGTACCCGACACTCGTCGAACTGTCCCACCTGCCGCAACCCGCCCATGCGCTCGAAGGCACCAGCTTCCGGCCGCTGCTCGACGATCCGGGTTTGCAGTGGAAATCGGCGGCCTTCTCGGAGAGCGTGCTCGAGGGGTTCCATGGCCGCACCCTGCGCACCGCCCGCTATCGCTACACCGAGTGGACGCGCATGGACGCGCCCGTGGACGCACCCGAGAACGAGCCCGAGCGCGAGCTCTACGATCACCAGGACGATCCGTTCGAATACGACAACCTCGCCACCGACCCGGACCGCCGGGAGCTGGTCGACGAGCTCTCCGAACAACTGCACGCGGGGTGGCAGGCGGCCCGGCCGGAATCCGTCTGACGGCCGCGGGACGCTACGAAGCCGAAGCCCCACATGACTGTCCGCTGGGGCATGCTCGCCACTGGCCGTATCGCCGGGACGTTCGCTGACGCCATAGCCGCCTCCGACACGGCGGTACTGGCCGCGGTCGGCAGCCGTAGCGCGGAAGCCGCCGAACGGTTCATCCTCGAACGCGACGGCGTCACGCCACACGGCAGCTACGAAGCGCTGCTCGCAGACCCGGACGTGGACTCCGTCTACGTCGCAACACCCCATCCCCAGCACGCGGAGTGGTCCATTAGGGCGCTCGAGGCGGGCAAGGCCGTGCTCTGCGAGAAGCCCATGGGGGTGAATCACGCCCAGGTCATGGCGATGGTGGAAGCCGCCCGCGTGCACGACGTCTTCCTGATGGAAGCGTTCATGTACCGCACGCATCCCATGACGAGGCACATCGCCCAAACGGTGCGCGACGGCGCCATCGGCGAAGTGCGGCACATCGACGCGAGCTTCGGTTTCCGCGCGCCCTTCCGGGCCGACAGCCGCCTGTACCGCAACGACCTCGCCGGGGGCGGGATCATGGACGTGGGCTGCTACGCGGTGTCGATGTGCCGCCTGATCGCCGCAGCAGCGGCAGGCGTGGCGCCCGGCGCGGAGGAGCCCGAGGAGGTGCGCGCGGTCGCGAGCTTCGCCGAAACCGGCGTCGACGCCTGGTCCGCCGCGGTGCTGCGCTTTCCTTCGGGAATCGTCGCCCAGGTCTCGACGGCAGTGTCCGTCGCCCTGCCCAACCGGGTGACGATCTCGGGTTCGGAGGGTTCGATCCGCGTCGCGCGGCCGTGGTTCTGCGCCGACGCGGACGGGGTCTGGCGGTTCGAGATCGCGCGCGGCGCCGAGATCGAAGTCGTCGAAGGCCACGCCGCGCCGCTCTACGTGCACGAGGTGGACGCGGTATCGGAGGCCCTCGCCCAGGGTGCGCGCGAGTCCCCCTGCATGTCGTGGGCCGACAGTCTCGGCAACGCCCGGACCCTCGACGCATGGCGCGACGGCATCGGCCTCGTGTTCGAGCCGGAGCAGCCCGAGCGGCAGACGGTGCCGGTCCACGGACGCCCCTTGGCCGTGACCGAGCCCGCGATGCGCCACGGCACGGTCCCCGGCGTCGACAAGCCCGTGTCCCGCCTCGTGATGGGGTGCGACAACCAGCCGGACATGCGCCACGCGGCCGTCATGTTCGACCACTACGTCGAGCGCGGCGGCAACACCTTCGATACCGCGCACATCTATGGCGGCGGCCGGATGGAGTCCCTGCTCGGGGCGTGGATCGCGAACCGGGGCGTGCGGGACGACGTCGTCATCATCGGCAAGGGCGCCCATACGCCCGCGAACCATCCGGACCGCGTCGCCCCCCAGCTCGACCTGTCGCTGGAGCGCCTGCGCACGGGTCACGTCGACCTCTACTTCCTGCACCGCGACAACCCGGACGTCCATGTCGGCGAGTGGATCGACGTACTGAACCGCGAGTGCGACGCCGGCAGGATGCGCGCCTTCGGGGCATCGAACTGGTCGCTCCCCCGGGTGCGCGAGGCGAACGCCTATGCGCGCGCGAAGGGCCTCCGCCCCTTCGCCGCCGTCTCCAACCAGTTCAGCCTGGCGCGCATGGTGGACGCGGTCTGGCCGGGTTGCGTCTCCGCGTCCACGCCGGAGTGGCGCGCTTGGCTTGCCGCCGAGGGTCTGGCGCTTTTCCCCTGGTCCAGCCAGGCGCGCGGGTTCTTCACGCCCCGCTTCGACGCGGTCCGCGCCCGGGTCTCGTCAGGCGTCGACCCCCGCCGCGGCAACCAGCCGAGCGACGACGAGATGCGTCGCTGCTGGTTCGCCGAGGACAACTTCGCCCGCCGCGAACGGGCCGTCGCGATGGCCGGCGAACGCGGCGTCTCTCCCATCGTCGTCGCGCTCGCCTGGGTGCTGTGCCAACCGTTCCCGTGCTTCCCGCTCATCGGACCGCGCGTGCTCGCGGAGACGGCCGAATCCCTCTCGGCGCTGGGCCTCGAACTCACGCCGGGCGAACTGCAAGAACTCCACGGGGCTTGAAGGGGCGTCCGCACGCACGACGGAGCCGGCGGCTATCCGATCCCGAGTTCCCGCGCCTGGTCCTCGAGGAACCGCACGATCGTGTCCTCGGCCTCCCTGCTCGGAGGAATACTCGTCTCGAACGGGTCGCGCACGACGACCAGCCGGTCGACCCCAAGGTCCTCGTAGCGCTTCGCCGTGTCGGCGTCGATCGGCCCGTGCGGGCTGATGATGATCTCGAGGCGGCCGAGGGACGCCGGCCGCTCCGTGGTCTTCGCGGCCTCCTCGAGCGCCTCGAGCATCGCCGCCGTCTCCTCGACGCCGTGGAAGCTGTACCAGCCATCCGCCTGCGCCACCGCACGGCGCAGCGCCGGAGGCGAGTCCCCGCCCAGGATGATCGGCGGGTGGGGCTTCTGCACGGGCAACGGACGCGACTGGACTCCCGAGAACTTGGTGAACCGCCCGTCGAACGCCGGCTGCTCCTCGGTCCAGAGCGTACGCAGCACCTCGATGTGCTCGCTCGTGCGCGCACCGCGCTCCTCCCAGGGCACGCCGAGCGTCTCGAACTCCCGGGGCACGAAGCCGACGCCGAAGCCGGCGAGGAGGCGCCCCCCGGAAAGGACGTCGACGGCCGCCAGTTCCTTGGCCAGCATGATCGGGTCGCGCAGGGCGATCAGGATGATTCCCGAGCCGATCATGATGCGCTCCGTCTTCGCGGCGGCGAACGCGAGGCTCGCGACGGAGCCGACGAGGTTCGCCTTCGGGGGCACGGGCAGTACCGGGTCCTCCGGGTCCATCATGACCAGGTGCTCGGCGCTCCACACCGACTCGTACCCGAGCTGCTCGGCGGACACGACGACGCGCTCGATGGCGCGGGCGTTGCTGAGCGGACCCGTATTGAACCCAAAGAACCCGTATTCCATCGTGCTTCCCGTCTTGACCCGGCCCGGCGCAGCATAGACGAAGCCCCGCGCTCGCCGCGCCCCGCGCCGATCGACGGCTTGCCGAACCGCCGCAACGCGGGGATCATCGGCGCGGATGAGCGAGCAAGTCACGGAAGGCGTCCTCCTCACCGGCGCAAACGGCCACCTGGGCCGCCTGGTGATCCGCGCCCTGGCCCATGGCCCGGACGCCGCGCCCGTACGGGCCGTGGTCCGGTCCGAGCGCGCCGCGAAGAGCCTCGAGGACCTGCCGCAACCCGAGCGGCGCGACGTCCGCATCGTGGACTACCGCGACCGCGCCGGCCTCGAGGAGGCGGCGCGCGGATGCGGCACCGCCATCCACCTCGTGGGGATCCTCAAGCAGACCCGCATCAATCGATACGAAGACGCGCACGAGCGACCCGCCGAAGCACTGTCGGCGGCCTGCGCCGAAGCGGGCGTATCGCGCATCGTGCACACCAGCATCCTCGGCGCCGACCCCGCGTCCCGCAACGGCTGTCTCGCCTCGCGGGGACGGACCGACGAGATCCTGCTCGCGTCACCCGTTTCCACAGTGATCCTGCGGGTTCCCATGGTGCTCGGCCCCGGGGACCCCGCCACCGACGCACTGCGGCGCCAGGCGACCTCCGGCCGGACGTCACTGGTCCGGGGCGGCGCCACACTCGAGCAGCCGATCGCCGCCGCCGACGTGGTGGCGGCCCTGCTCGCCGCCACGCGCCCCGCCGTTACCGGTGACACGGTAGTCGAACTCGGCGGCCCGGAGTCCCTGACGCACCGCGCGCTCGTCGAACGCACCGCCGCCGTCCTCGGCGCCGATGTCAGACTCGGCAGCACGCCCCTGTTCGCCGCGCGCGCATTCGCCTGGCTGGCGGAGACCCTCTTCGCCGACCCGCCGCTCACCCGTGACATGCTTGGCGTCCTCGAGCAGGACGACACGATCGATCCCGAGCCGGCCCGCGCCATGCTAGGCATCGAACTCACGCCACTCGACGCCGCCTTGCGCACCGCTTTCCAGGAGCCCTCAGCCGGGGAGCGCGAGGGGGAACCCCTCGCCAACAAAGAGCCCTCAGCCGGGGAGCGCGAGGGGGAACCCCTCGCCAACAAGGAGCCCAAACCGTGACGACCGCCGACACCGACCACGCCCCGTCCGGCGCCCCGTCCGGGCCGCCCCTCTGGCAGCGCGCGCTGCTCTGGCTCATCACGATCGCGTGCTTCGCGTGGCTGTACACGCGCATCGACGCCGCCGCCGCGCGCGAGGGCGAGACGATGGCGAACTACCTGCTGCAGGTGTTCGCCAGCGTTTCCTGGGGGACCTGGCTCGCGCTGATGATCCCCTACTCCGCCTTCTTCTTCCTCGTCGACTCGGCGGTCGTGTGGCGCGTCGTCTCGTGGTTCAACGCACGGGTGCCCTACCGGGACATCCTGCCGGTCCGCGCGAGCGCCTACATCATCTCGATCGTGAACGAGCAGGTGGGCAAGGGCGCCATGGCGCTCTACCTGAACCGCCGGCACGGCGTTCCCGGCTGGGAGGTCGGTTCGTCGATGCTCTTCATCATGTTCTGCGAGCTTCTCTACCTGACGTTCTGGGCGAACGTCGGCTACGCCATCGCGTCCGACACGCTGCCGCCCCAGTTCGAACTCGTGCCCTGGATCGGGGTCGGGGTGCTCTCGCTGTTCGTCGTCTGGGTGGCCTTCTTCCGGGGCGTCATCCCGCTAGGCAAGAACCTCAAGGAGCGGGCGCTCCTGAAGGCGTTCCGCGAGGCGTCCCCGCTGCGCTACGTCATCGTGGCCGCGATCCGCTCTCCCGCCCTGCTCGGGGCGGTCGTGGTGTACACGCTGGCGCTCCGGCTGTTCGGCGTCGAGGCGTCTTTCTTCGACATGCTGGGCGTCCTGCCGGTGATCTTCTTCGCGGCCGCGATCCCGACCCCGATGCGCGCCGCGGCCATCACGATCTGGGTG
>JAJDTI010000168.1 GCA_022827245.1 Pseudomonadales bacterium
CTCGATGCTGGCCTGGCGCGATGGCCGACGGCGTTTCGATGCCACGAGAGGGGTTCCCGGGAGGCTTGCGCTCACGGGAAAGTCTATCCCAGATTACTGTACATGTGAACAGTTAAAGGCCGAGAAACCCGAACGGACCGATCCCTTCCCCAAAAACAGAACATCGCCCATTTCATCGGGGAGCCGGCCGCAGACCGTGCCGACGAACCAGGAATGGCCGCGGGATCTTGAAATGGGCGATGTTCTCTTCGGGACGGCTACGGTCTCGGCGACCGATCTCGCCAATGAATAGGGCGATGTTCCGTTGCGGAGGGATGCCGTTCGCGACGCCTGGTCGGCCCCAGCCCGGCTCCTGGCCCTGTTGTCACTGGACCCCACCAAGAGCAGGGAGCGTTTTCCACGGGCCGTCCACGGGCGCGGTCCCCCGAAACCACAGAGCGCCGGTGGGCGGGCGGTGGAAAACGCGGCGCCGCGCCGTCGCAGGGCCTTGACTTGGGGCGATGTTCGTCGCGGAGCATTTGCGCTCGGAACCGCCTCGGCCGTGCTCGCCGCGTTGCCCGCCACGAACGAGGCCAGCACCGCCGGCAGTCCAGCCTCGGCCAGCGCCTATGGGGGATGTCCTCTTGCCCTCGTCGCCTCCGCCGTGTCGCCTCCCGCCGTTGCAGGCTCGCGATAGCTCACCTACCATCACGCGCTTTCCGCACGGACGAGGCAAACCACGGTGGACCTGCCGGCACTGGGAACGAACCCCGATCTCGACGACCTCATGCAGCGGGCCCGGGCGCTCGACATCGAGGAGCACCTGCTGGATCTCGCCATGTACGGCTTCACCGTCGTACCCCCGGAGAAGCTCGCGCCGCCCGCGCTGACGGAGCGGCTGCGCGCGGCGATCCTCGATGTCTACGAACGCCGCACGGGCCACCACATCGAAGACTGGCGGACTTACGACGGCAAGATCGAGCGGTACCAGGCCTGGGGATGGTTGCTCGAAAACGACGCCTTCCTCGAGGCCGTCCACCAGCCGGCGTTCCAGTGCATCGCCCAGTTCCTGACCGGCAGGAGCGGGTTCCTGGCCGGGGCCTCCTTCATCCTGAAGACCCGGGAGCAGGAGTTGGACCTGCCGCTGCACAGCGACAGCCACGGCGTCCCCCCGCCATGGCCGAGCTTCGCCACGTACGCGAACCTCTCCTGGCTCCTGACCGACTACCTGAGCCGCGAGGACGGTCCGACGGTGCTCGTGCCGGGCAGCCAGCGAGGCCGCATGCCGCGGGGCGGCGAGAGCCAGGCGCACACCACGGAGCACGAGTACATCAAGCCCGTCCCGCTCGAGGGGGCCGCCGGTTCGCTGGCCGTGTGGAACGGTTCCATGTGGCACGGCTCGGTGCGCCGCACGAAGCCTGGCGCGCGCATCACGCTCGTGCACGTCTACCAGCGCGTGTTCATGCGCCCGGTCGAGCGGGTCAAGGAGATCTCGCCGGAGCAGCTCGAGCGCTGGCCGGGCCTGCCGAAGCTCCTCGGCTACGAGCGCATCTATCCCTACCAGGAAGAAGTCACGCGCCCGCACCACGTCGACCCGACCATCCAGGCGGGCCGCGACCAGTACGCCTGACCCGCGCGTCGGGCCGGCAACGGACAACGGAAGAGGCACCATGGACATTCCCGCACTCGGCAGCGTCCCCGACGCAGACGCCATCCGCCAGGAGGCGCAGCGGCTCGGCATCGAGCGGCACCTCCTGGAAATGCACACCTACGGCGTCACGATCGTGCCGCCGGAACGGGTCGGCAGCCCCGACCTGATCGAGCGCATGCGCGAGGCGATCCTGCGCGTGCTGGCGGAACGGCACGACCTCGAAGTCCCCGAGGACTGGAGGACGTACTCGGAGAACTGGGGCGGTCGGCGGAAAACCTGGTGCTGGCTGCTCGAGGACGAGGCGTTCATCGAGGCGGCCCTGCACCCGGTCGCCATGTGCATCGCCCGCTTCATGTGCGGGCGCAACGTCGTCCTGCAGGGCACGCCCGCGATCGTCAAGACTCGCGACGGCGGCGAGTACCGCCAGGACACCGGCGGCTACATGCGCCTGCACACGGACACCCACGGCGTACCGTCGCCGCTGCCGGAGTGGGCGCAGCTCATCAACCTCTCGTGGCTCCTCACCGACTACAACGGGCCCGAGGACGGTCCGACCGTGCTGGTCCCCGGCAGCCATCGCTGGGGTCGGATGCCGCGCCCCGACGAGGCGCTGTGGTGGAAGGAAGGCGCGCCCGTGGAGCCGGTCTCCCTCTCCGGGAAGGCCGGATCGCTGGCCATCTGGCATGGCAGCCTGTGGCACGGCTCCCGTCCCCGCACCACGGAAGGCATGCGCATCACCCTGCCCTTCGTCTACGGACGCAGCTATCTCCAGCCGATCCACACCTGGAGCGAGGTGATCCGGGAGGGGGACAACCGGGGCTTCCTCGAGAAGTACCCGGAACTCGAGGACCTGCTCGGCCTGTGGCACCCCTATCCCACCGACCGTGACGGCCCCGACGTGCCCGGGAACCTCAAGGGCAACCGGCGCATGATCGGCGTCGGCGACAACATCTATGCGTGACGCCCGGCCCCCGGACGGGCGGGCCGCATGACGGGAGACCTTTTCGAAGCGTCCAACGTACGCCACGTCTACGCGGTCAGCGAACTGACCGCCGCCGCGCGCCTGGCGATCGAGGAGACCTTCCCGGTCGTCTGGGTGGAGGGCGAGGTGTCGAACCTGCGTCGTCCGGCTTCGGGTCACTGGTACTTCAGCCTCGCGGACGCCCGGGCGCAGTTGCGTTGCGTGATGTTCGCGAGCCGCAACCGCTTCGTGCGGACGCGCATCGGCGACGGCATGCGCGTCCTCGTCCGCTGTCGCCTCTCGCTGTACGAGGGGCGCGGCGAGTTCCAGGGCATCGTCGACCACATCGAGCCCGCCGGCGAAGGCGCCCTGCGGGCCGCTTTCGACCGATTGCGCGGACAGCTCGAGCGGGAAGGCCTCTTCGCCGCGGAGCGCAAGCGGCGGCTGCCGGCGTTCGCAAGGCACGTGGGAGTCGTGAGCTCCCTGTCCGGGGCGGCCCTCCAGGACGTGCTCGCCGTACTGCGACGGCGCTTTCCGTGCGTGGAAGTAACCTGCTTCCCGGTCGCCGTCCAGGGGCCCGAGGCGGTGTCACAGATCGTCGCCGCACTCGACCGGGCCCAACGGACCGCCGAGCGCCCGGACCTGCTCCTGCTCACCCGCGGCGGCGGTTCCCTCGAAGACCTCGCGGCCTTCAACTCGGAAGCCGTCGCCCGCCGCATCGCGGCATGCGCAATCCCGGTGGTCTCGGCCGTCGGCCACGAGATCGATGTCACCATCGCCGACCTCGTCGCAGACCGGCGCGCCGCCACGCCCTCCGCGGCGGCGGAACTCATCGCCCCCGAGCGTGAGGACCTGCTCCGGCGGCTCGCCGGATCCGAGACGCGGCTGTCCGGCCGCATGTCGGAGCGCATCGGCCTCGAGCGCGTCCGGCTGCGGGCCGCGTCGGGGCGGCTGGTAGACCCGGTGCGCGCCCTCGAACAGCAGATGCAGCGCGCGGACGACCTGCGCGAGCGCCTGGGCCGGGCCATGGCGGAGCGCGTGGCCGCGCCCCGCGGGCGCCTCGCGGCGACGCGCAGGTTGCTCTACCGCTCGAATCCGGCACTGGCCATCGACGCCGCTCGGGAGCGTACGCGGCGCGGGCTCGACGCGCTCGCCACGGGGGCGCGCCGCCGGGTCGACATCGCCCGGCGCGCGCTGAACGGGACGGTGCGCACGCTGCACGCCGTCAGCCCCCTCGCGACCCTGGATCGTGGTTACGCGATCGTCTCCCGCCCGGACGGGACGCGCTGGGGCGCGGTAGTGAACGACGCGGGCGGCCTCGCTCGGGGCGAGCCCATCCATGCCCACCTGGCCTCCGGCACCGTGGCCGCCACCGTGACCGGGAGCCGCGTCGAGGATGCCGCGGCGCTCGCCCGCGGCGAGGTCCAGCCGCCGGCCGATGCACCCGTGGAGGATCGACGATGACCCTGTTCGCCTTGCTCCTCGCCGTGGCGACCGTGCCTGGCGGCGTGGTCGCCATCCCCGTTGGAACCGATGCCACCGAGGCGCGCTTCGAGGACCGGCCCGCGTGGCTGTACCGCGGGCACGCCATTGTCGGGCTGCCCCTCGACACCGCCGCCGGCCGATACGAACTCGTGGTGGAGCGCACGGACGGGAGTGCCTGGAGGGCGCCGTTCGAGGTCACCCCGAAGGAGTACCCGGTACAGCGCCTCACGATCCCGAACCCGCGCCACGTGAACCCGCTGCCGGAGGACCTCGCGCGCTACCGCCGGGAGGCCGCGCTGATGGGGCACGCCTACGGCGTCGTCGGCCCGCGGCGGGGCGACCCCCATCCCTTCCTGCGGCCCCTGCCCGGGGTGGTTTCGAGCCCCTTCGGCCGCCGCCGGATCCTGAACGGCGAGCCCCGCAGCCCGCACTCCGGGCTGGACATCGCCGCCGACACCGGTACGCCGATCCACGCCCCCGCGCCGGGCCGCGTCCTCGTGACCGGCGACTTCTTCTTCAACGGCAACACCGTCATGGTGGACCACGGCGAGGGACTGGTGACGATGTACTGCCACCTCGACGAGATCCGCGTCGAGGAAGGTGACGAGCTCCCGCGGGGCGGCGAGATCGGGCTCGTCGGGGCGACCGGCCGCGCCACGGGACCCCACCTGCACTGGACGGTGAGCCTGCACGGGGCGAAGGTGGACCCGGACGCGCTCGCGGAGATCCTTGCCGGCCTCGCCACCGGCGAGTGACCTGGCAGCCTGCTGGCAAGGAGCGTTCAGCGACCGCGGTCGCGCCGGATCACTCGCTTGCGGTGCAGCCGCTGGCGGCGTGTGAGTTCGTTGCGCTTGCCCGCGTAGGGGTTCTCACCCGTCCGGAGCGCGATCCGGACCGGCATCCCGACCAGCCCCAGCGCTTCGCGATACACGTTCTCGAGGTACCGCACGTAGGACGCGGGCAGCGCGTCGGTCCGGTTGCCGTGCACGACGATGGTCGGCGGATGCGAACCCGCGCGGTGCGCGTAGCGCAGCTTGATGGCCCGCCCGCCCACGCTCGGCGGCGGATGGTCCGCCACGGCCCGCTCCAGGATGTCGGTCAGCGCGGTGGCCGACGTCTCGAGCGCTCCCGCGGCGTAGACCTCGTCCACCGTCCGCATGAGGCTCCCGACACCGCTCCCGTGCAGTGCGGAGACGAACGCCACCGGGACCCACGGCGCGAAGACCAGGCGCCGGTCGAGACCGCTTCGGACATCGGCGCGCTCCGCGGCGGAGAGTCCGTCCCACTTGTTCACCACCAGCACGACCCCCGTGCCCGCGTCCGCCGTGTACCCGATCAGGTGCAGGTCCTGCTCGACGATGCCCTCCCGGGCGTCGACGAGTACGAAGGCGACGTCCGCGCGGTCCATCGCGTCCAGGGACTTGACGACCGAGAACTTCTCCACGAAGTCGGACACCCGTCCCCGGCGGCGTACGCCGGCCGTGTCGATCAGCACGTACGGCCGCCCGTCCCGCTCGAACGGCGCCTCGATGGCGTCCCGCGTGGTGCCCGGCTCGTCGGACACCACCTGCCGCTCGTCGCCCAGCAGCCGGTTGACGAGAGTGGACTTGCCTACGTTCGGACGTCCGACGACCGCAACGCGCGGGCCCGGCGCCGCGGCACTCTCGTCCGGCAGATCGTCGTCGGGGAGGCGGTCGGCCACGGCGTCCCGCAGCCCAGCCATCCCCCTGCCCTGGGTCGCGGAGATCATGAGGGGCGCGCCGAGGCCCAGCGCCGCGAAGTCGCCGATGGCGGCCTCGGGCGGGACGCCGTCGATCTTGTTGGCGACGAGCAGCATTGCCGCGCCGCGCTTGCGCAGGTCCGCGACAATCTCCTCGTCCGCCGCCGTGCGTCCGTCGCGCGCGTCGACCAGGAGCACGACGAGCTCCGCTTCGGCGATCGCCGCGTGGGCCTGGGCGGTCACGACTTCGGACATCGCGCCCTCGTGGCCCTTGAGGCCACCGGTGTCGACCACGGCGACGTTGCGCCCCGCGATGTCCATGCGTCCGTAGCGGCGGTCGCGGGTGAGTCCCGGACGGTTGGCGACGAGCGCGTCCCGCGTTCCCGTGAGCCGGTTGAACAGGGTGGATTTCCCGACGTTGGGGCGCCCCACCAGCGCGACGACGGTCATCCCCGGCGCCGGATCTCCAGCGCCTCCAGGCGGCCGTCGTTGCTCAGCACGTACACGGTGCCGTCCGCCTCGATCATTCCGGAGCGCAGCCCGCTGCGGCCCATCTTGCGGCGGGCGACGAAGCGGCCATCGCTCTGGGCGATCACGTGCAGGTAGCCTTCGTCGTCGCCGACCAGGACGTAGTTCCCGAACGCGAGCGGGCTCGACAGGCGCCGGTTGCGCAACGCCTCCTGCTCCCACACCACCACGGCGTCGCCCTGGTCGATGGCGCGCACGACATCGTCCTCGGAGACCACGTAGACCTGTCCGTACCCCTCGGCGAGGTCCAGGAACGAGGAGGCGTCCTGCTCCCAGATCGGCGCTCCGTCGCTGCGCCGGAAGGCCCGGATGCGTCCCTGGTAGCTGACGGCGAAGATGAAGCTGCGTCCGACCAGGGGCGTGCTGTCGACGTCCACCATGCGGTCGAGTTCCGAGCGCCCCTCGGGGAGCATCACGCGCTGCTCCCACACGGGCTGGCCGTCCTCGGCCCGGATGGCGACGATCTTTCCGGTCGCGAAGCCCGCGTACACCAGTCCGTCGCGCAGCACGGGCGCCGCCGTGCCGCGCAGCGTGAGCACGGGCACCTGGGTGTCGAAGCTCCAGCGCAGCGCCCCGTCGTCCCCTTCCAGCAGCGTGATGCGCCCGTCGCCGGTCTGCACGACGACGATGTCGTCGTCGGCCACCGGACGGGCCAGCACTTCGCTGCTCACCGGGCTCCGCCAGAGGATGCGGCCCTCGGCGGCGTCGAGCGCGATCACCTCGCCGCGGGTCGTGCCGACCAGCACGCGCCCGTCGCCGACGCCCACGCCGCCCGTGAGGAACGCCGGGTCGCGCCGGTCCCAGAACTTGTAGAACGCCCGCGAGTCCGGCTCGTCGACCTGGACGCGCCACAGGCGCCGGCCGTCGAACCGGTTGCGGGCCTCGACGACGCCGTACGCGTCCGCCGCGTAGACGCGGTCCGCCACGACCGCGGGGTTGAGACGCAGGTACTTCCGCCCGAGGCCGTCACCGATGCTGGCGCGCCACACGCGCTCGATGTCCGCTTCGGCGGGGAACTCGACCAGGGGCGTCGGTTCGTCCGCCTTGTCGTCGTCGTCCTCGTCGTCGCCGATCCAGGGCAGCCAGTCGAACCAGGTGCAGCCCGTGACGAGGAACAGCGGCGCCAGCAGCGCCAGGCAAAGTGGATGGATGCGGACCCGCGCGATCACTCGTCAGCCTCCCCCGTTTCCTCCATTTCCTCCGTTTCCTCCGAATCCACCGTCGCCGCCGGCTCGTCCGCATCGTCCGCGGCGGGCTCTTCCGAAGGCGCCGGAGCTGGGGCTTCCGACACCGCTCCGTTGCCCCCCGCTCCGTGGTCCGCCGCTTCGCGCGGGACGCTCGCGAGCTTGAGCCGCAGCAGCACGCCGCCCTGCCCCGCGCCCGTCTCGTCGAGGGCGGCCTGGTAGGCCGCGCGGGCCGCCGGGAGCGCACCCCGGCGCAACTCTATGTCCCCCGTGAGTTCCGCCACCGTGGCGGCGAACCCCTGGCCGTCCACTTCGCGCAGTACGGCAAGCGCGTCCTCGGGCCGCTCGAGCTGGTGCAGCACGCGCGCCAGGCGAACGCGGGCCACATCCTGCAGCACGCTCTCCGAGGCGATGTCCACGGACTGGCGAAGGAGGTCCGCGGCGCTCTCCCATTCCTCGCCCTCGACCGCGTCCCTGGCCTGGTGCAGGAGCGTGAAGACGCGATAGGCGGAGTCCGGGAACTCTTCGGCGATGTGCGCCGCGACGTCCGTGACGTCCTCCCCCGCCGCGCGGGCTTCCGTGTACTCGGCATATCGGTCCGACGCGGCCTCCGCGCGCTCGACGCGCCACCCGTCGAACCACCGCCAGCCGACGACGCCGCCGATCGCCAGGACGATGCCGACCAGGAGGCCGGTACCGTTCTCCGACCACCAGCGCTTCAGCCGCTCCGTTACTTCTTCGTCCGACAGGTATTCCGCCACGATCCGTCCTCAACACGTGGTGCGCAGCGCAGCACCGAGTTCCTCGAACGGCAGCATCGCCTGCTCCCGCTCCTCGCGCAGCCACTTCACGGACACCCGATCCCGGGCGATCTCGTCCTCGCCCACGATCAGCGCCCAGCGGGCGCCGCTCTCGTCGGCGCGCCGGAACTGCGCCGCCGGCTTGCCGCCCGCGGTGTCCGTACGCACGCGCAGCCCGGGGACACTGTCGCGCAACCGCTGCGCCATATCCAGTGCCCGGCCCATGAACCTCCGGTCGAGCACGACCCAGTACGCGTCGACCGGACGATAGTCGATCTTGCCCTGTGTCTCGGAGGCCAGCAGCACGACCCGGTCGACGCCGATGGCGAACCCCGCCGCCGGCGTCGCCCGGCCCCCCAGGCTCTCGACCAGCCCGTCGTAGCGCCCTCCGGCACACACGGCGTCCTGGGCGCCGACGCCGTCCGTGACCCACTCGAACACCGTGTGCGTGTAGTAGTCGAGGCCCCGCACGAGACGCGGGTTCACCCGGTAAGGCATCCGCAACTCGTCGAGCAGGCGCCGCATTTCGTCGAAGTGCACCTTGTCCAAGTCGTCCAGGAAGTCGTGCAGCTCCGGCGCGCCCTCGAGCAGCGCGCGGGTGGACGGCACCTTGCTGTCCAGGATGCGTAGCGGGTTGGTGTCGAGCCGTCGCCGACTGTCCGCGTCGAGCGCGTCGGCCCGCGGCGCGAGGAACGCGACCAGGGCGTCGCGGAAGGCCTGGCGCGACCGCCCCGCTCCGACGGTGTTGATCTCGAGCGCGATGCCGTCCGCGATGCCGAGCCGGTCCCAGATCGACCAGACCATCTGCACGAGTTCCGCCTCGGCTTCCGGCCCCGCGACGCCGAAGACCTCCGCTCCCACCTGGTCGAACTGGCGAAAGCGGCCTTTCTGGGGCCGCTCGTAGCGGAACATCGGGCCCGCGTACCAGAGGCGCCGGCTGCGGCGGTGGAACAGGCCCTGCTCGATGCCGGCACGCACGCAACTGGCGGTGCCCTCCGGCCGTAGCGAGAGCTGCTTGCCGCCGCGGTCGAGGAACGTGTACATCTCCTTCTCGACGATGTCCGTCGCCTCGCCCACCCCGCGGCTGAAGAGCTCCGACGCCTCGAGCAGCGGCAGGCGCACCTCCTCGTATCCATAGGAGCGCATGGCGTCGACGAGCGCCTCCTCGACGCACCGCGCGCGTTCGGCGTCCCCCGCAACGAGGTCGCGCATGCCCCGGACCCGCCTGAACTCCATCGGACTAGTCCCCGAGCACCAGGTTCGCGACGTTCGCGCGAGTGTGCGGCGCGAGCTCCACGGATTCGCCGTTGAATGCCAGCGTCGCGGCGGGAGCGTTGCCGAGCCGGATCGAGAACGGCGCCTCGCCCTGCAGGCGCAGGGAATCGCCGGCCAGGCTCATGTCCATGTGCACGATGCGGCCTTCGCGGTCGAACACCTCCACCCAGCAGTCGCCCACGAAAGCGAGTTCCAGCAGGTCGGCACCGGCGGCCAGCGGCTCCAGGTCGGGCCCACCGAACGGATCCGGCTCGGGCGCCTCGTCCCGCTCCGGCTGGGCTTGCAGAATCTCCCGCAGGGACACGGTTTCCGGGACCGTTTCGGGCGCCTCGACGGGCCCCGGTTCCGTTTCCGCATCGGGCAATGCGCGCGCATCCGGAGCCGGCGTGGGGAGCGGAAGCTCGGGAGACACCGTTGGCGCTTCGGCCGCGGTCAGCGTCACCGCATCTGCCGGCGGCCCGGCCTCCGGGGGCGGTGCAGGCGCCGGGGTGGCGACCGGAGTCCGTGACGCACCCGGTGCGGCGCGCGGCGTTTCCGCCGCCGCGACCGGATTCGTGGCAGCGCGCGGCTCCGGCTCCTGCGGCCACGCCCACCACAGCACCAACGCTCCCGCGACCGCCACCGCGAACACGGCGCCGCCGAACACCCAGCCGGGGTGCCGCTGGGGCAGCTCGGCGAGGGACGGCTTCTCCACCTCGACCACGAGCTTCGCCTCGCCTTCGTCGAGGATCGCCTCCCCGTACTCGCGCACCAGGACATCGCCATCAAGGCGGAGCAGGCGTGCGTACGTCCGGATGTAGCCCCTCGTGAACGGGGGCGCCGGCAATCGGTCGAAGGCGTTCTCCTCGATGTGGTGGACCGTCCCGACCGGCACATTCATGGCGTCCGCCACGTCCTCCAGCGTGATGCCGAGCGCCTCCCGGGCCGTGCGCAAAGCCGGTCCGGGACCGTTCGCCGTGCTTTCGCCTGGGTCCGCCATCCTCGCTTCTCTCTACCTGCCTACGTGCTACCTGCCTACGTGCTACCTGCCCGGCGCGACTACGCGACTTCGCGTGCGCGGATGCGTGCGAGGCGCGCGCTGCGATTCGTGCGGTCACGGACCGCGCCGACGAGTTGCCCGCAGGCCGCGGCGATGTCGGCGCCCCGCGTGGTGCGCAGCGTCGCGGTGTAGCCGGCGTTCATCAGGCTGGTCTGGAAGGCCCGCAGCACGTCGTCGTCCGGGCGCTCGAAGCCGCTGTCCGGAAACGGGTTGAACGGGATCAGGTTGATCTTCGTACGCAGGGGACGCAGCAGCTTCGCGAGCGCGCGCGCGTGCTCGAGGCTGTCGTTCCAGCCCTTGATGAGGGCGTACTCCATCGTCACCGAGCGCCGCTCGCCGACGCCGGAGAGATACTCGCCGCATGCGTCGAGGAGTTCCGCCAGCGGATAGCGGCGATTGAGCGGCACGAGTTCGTTCCGCAGCGCGTCGTCAGGCGCGTGCAGGCTCACCGCCAGCGCGCAGTCCGTGTGCCGGGCGAGTTCCCGAATCCGCGGGACGACCCCCGCCGTGCTCACGGTCACGCGGCGTTTCGATATCCCATAGGCGTAGTCGTCGATCAGCAGGTTCGCCACGGTGGTCGTCGCGTCGAAGTTCAGCAGCGGCTCGCCCATGCCCATGAAGACGACATTGGTGATCCCGCGCGCATCGCCGCGGGACGCGAGTTCCTGCGCGGCCAGCCAGACCTGACCGCCGATCTCCGCCGGCGACAGGTTGCCGTTGAAACCCTGCTTGCCGGTCGCACAGAAGGCGCAGTCGAGCGCGCAACCGGCCTGGGACGAGATGCACAGCGTGTTGCGGCCGCCGTCCGGGATGAGCACCGTCTCGACGAGATCGCCGGCATCCGTGCGCATGGACCACTTCACGGTCCCGTCGGCCGAGCACTGGCGATCCGCCACTTCGGGCGCCCTGAGTTCCGCCTCGGCCGCGAGCCGTGCCCGCAGGGCTTTCGAGAAATCCGTCATGGCCGCGAAATCGGTGACGCCGCGCTTGTACACCCAGCGCATCAGGATCCGCGCCCGGTAGGGCGTCTCGCCGAGACCCGCGAAGTACCGCGTGAGCGCGGCGCGGTCGAGGCCAAGGAGATTGACCACGGCGCCGCCCTGTTATTCCTGCGACCCCCGCCCCCGCGACCCCCGCCCCCGCGACCCCCGCGCGCAGATCTCGGCGTCGCAGAAGAAGTAGGCGATTTCGCGTTCGGCGCTCGCCGGGGAGTCCGAGCCGTGCACCGCGTTCGCGTCCACCGAGTCGGCGAAGTCGGCCCGGATGGTGCCCGGCGCCGCCTCCCGCGGATCCGTCGCACCCATCAGCCGGCGGTTGACCAGGATCGCGTCGTCTCCCTCGAGGACCTGGACCATCACCGGTCCGGAACTCATGTAGGACAGCAGGTTGTCGTAGAAGGGCTTGCCCTGGTGCTCCGCGTAGAAACCGGCCGCGGCGTCCCGGGACAGCCGCATCATCTTCGCCGCGACGATGCGCAGCCCGGCCTTCTCGAACCGCGAGTAGACCTCCCCGACGATGTTCCGTTCCACGGCGTCGGGCTTCACGATCGAAAGCGTGCGTTCCAGGGCCATGGAGTGTCTCCGTCGAAGCGCGTGGCCTTGCCGGCCGCCGACCAGATGCGTCGCCTGAACCCGAGGCTCGGGCAGGCGCGGATTATACGCGTCCGCCCCGCAGCTTCTCCACCACCTCGACGACGCGGCGCCCCGCGAAATCGATGTCGCGCTCGGACGTGTAGCGTCCGACCGTGAAGCGGATCGAGGCGTGGGCGAGCGCGTCGGGAACGCCGAGCACCTTGAGCACGTAGGACGGTTCCACCGTGGCCGACGTGCACGCGGAGCCGCTCGAAACCGCCACGTCGTCCAGCGCCAGGAGCAGCGTCTCGCCATCGACGTCGGCGAAGGACGCGTTCAGCGTTCCCGGCAGGCGGTGCTCCTCCGAGCCGTTCAGCCGCACGCCGGGGAGCTGCGCCAGGCAGCGCCACAGCCGGTCCCGCAACGCGCGGATGCGGTCCCCCTCGCGCTCCATGTCGTCGCGACAGATGCGGCAGGCCTCGCCGAGGCCGACGATCTGGTGCGTCGCGAGCGTGCCGGACCGCATGCCCCGCTCGTGGCCGCCGCCGTGGATCTGCGCGGCCACCCGGAGCGGCGGCTCGCGGCGCACGAGGAGCGCCCCGACCCCCTTCGGGCCGTAGATCTTGTGGCCGGACACGCTGACCAGGTCAAGGTTGTCCCCGCGCATGTCGATCGGGATCTTGCCGGCGCTCTGCGCTGCGTCGGTGTGGAACGTCACGCCGCGCCGCCGGCACGCGGCGCCGATCGCGCGGATGTCGTTGACGACGCCGATCTCGTTGTTGGCGTGCATCACCGATACCAGCGCCGTGTCGTCCCGGAGCGCGTCCTCGACCGCGGCCGGGGCAACGAGGCCGTCGGCGTCAGGATCGACGTAGGTCACCTCGACGCCCAGGGTCTCGAGCCAGGCGCATGTGTCGAGGACCGCCTTGTGCTCGTAGCTCGTCGTCACCACGTGGCGGCCGCCCGCCGCCTCGACCACGCCCTTGACGGCGAGGTTGTCGGACTCGGTGGCGCCGGAGGTCCACACCACCTCGCGGGGGTCCGCGTTGAAGAGCGCGGCGACCCGCGCACGGGCCTCTTCGACCAGTTCCTCCGCTTCCCACCCGTACACGTGCGACCGCGACGCCGGGTTGCCGAAGACGCCCTCGGTCAGCAGGCACCCGCTCATGCGCTGTGCGACGCGCGGGTCTACTGGCGTCGTGGCGGAGTAGTCGAGGTAAACGGCCTTGGCGGGCGTCACGTGGTCCCGACGCGAGTCACAGCATGCGCGAGTCGATCAGGTTGCCGTCGTCCTGCCGTCTCGCCACATGGGCCACGTCGCGGCGCGCCACCAGCGACGCGAACGTGATGCGTTTGAGAAAGAGGTCGATCTGCTGCGACAGGTCGGCCCAGAGTTCGTGCGTCAGGCAGATCTCGCCGTCCTGGCAGTCGCCGGTGCCCCCGCAACGGGTGGCGTCCACGCCCTCTCCCACCGCGCAGACGATGTCGGAGACGCTCAGGTCGTCCAGGGCGCAGTCCAGGCGGTATCCGCCCCCGGGTCCCCGCACGCTGTCGATGTAGCCTTCCTGTTTCAGCTTGCCGAACAACTGCTCGAGGTAGGGTCGCGAGATCCCCTGGCGCCGGGAGATGTCCGACAGGGGCACGGGGCCCTGCTCGCCGTGCAGCGCCAGATCGAGCACTGCCGTCACCGCGTAACGGCCCTTGGTTGTCAGCCGCATGATCCACGACCCGCGCCGCGAGAACCGGCCGAGAGTATGCAATAGCACCGACTGCCGTTCCAGTGGACGCAACGCTCCGGCGGGCTCGCCGGGGCCTCGGAAGGGCCCGGTTCGCTGCGGTGTCCGTGGCTCAGTCCGGCGTCTCGGCGGACCGCTCCTTGCGCTCCGCGACCGATTCGATGTGCGACAGCATGCCCCGCAGCATGCCGAGTTCGGTCTCGTCGAGACCCACGCGCCCGAACAGGCGCCGCATGCGCGTCATCACCTGCCGCGGCGCCTTGGGATTGAGGAAGCCGACGCGCAGCAACGCCGTCTCGAGATGCGCGAAGAACGCCTCGAGTTCCGTGACCGTGGCATGCCGGCGATCGGTCGGCACGGGCGCGGAGGCGGCCCCGCGCGCCTTGAAGAGTTCGTAGCACACCACCTGCACGGCCATCGCCAGGTTCAGGGACGGGTACGCCGGGTTCGCGGGGATCGTCAGGTGCAGGTGGCAGCGCTGCAGTTCCTCGTTGCTGAGCCCGCTCGTCTCCCGCCCGAAGAGGATCGCGACCGGCTGCTCGTAGCCTCCGGCGACGATCTTCGCGGCGACCTCCTCCGCATTGGCCTGCGGCCAGGGAATGCGGCGCTCGCGGGTGCTGGTGCCGATCGCGAGCGCGCAGTCGCCGATCGCGTCGTCGATGGTGTCGACGACTACCGCGGCGGCCACGACGTCCACCGCCTGCGATGCCCGCCAGTCCGCCTGCGGGTCCGGAAAACGGGCCGGGCGCACCAGGTAGAGAGCGTCGAGACCCATCGTCTTCATGGCGCGCGCCGCGCCGCCGATGTTCCCGGGATGGCTGGGTTCGACCAGCACGATCCGGACCTCGCCCATCTGTTCGATCGTCTCGTCGTGAAAGGACGGTGATAGCATAGCGTCCTATCCCCCCTGTGCCCCCGGGAACGCCCCCGCCGCATGCACCCCATGGTCAACATCGCGTTGCGCGCGGCGCGGCGGGCCGGCCGGATCGTGCTGCGCGCCATGGACCGGGCCGGGAGCCTGCGCGTCGAGGAAAAGGCGAAGAACGACTTCGTCTCCGAGATCGACCGCGCCGCCGAAGACGCCATCGTGGACACCATCATGCGCGCCTATCCGCACCATGGCGTGCTCGGCGAAGAGCGCGGCGCCGCGCGTCCCGACGCCGAGTACACCTGGATCATCGACCCCCTCGACGGCACCACCAACTTCCTCGCCGGCATCCCCCATTTCTGCATCGCCATCGCCGTGCGCAAGGGCGCCGTACTCGAGCACGGCGTCGTCGTCGACCCGGTGCACAACGAGGAGTTCTCCGCCACCCGCGGGGCGGGCGCCAGGATGAACGACGTGCGCATCCGCGTCACCAACACCCGCGCCCTCGAGCGCGCCATCGTGTCCACCGGCATCCCCTACGCACAACTGGAGCGGCACCTGGCGAGCTACACCGAGATGCTGCGCGCCTGCCGCGGCGGCTGCCGTTCGGTCCGTGCCATGGGCGCCGCCGCCCTCGACCTGGCCTACGTGGCGGCGGGGCGTACGGACGCCTTCTTCCAGGTCGGGCTGCAGCCCTGGGACATGGCGGCGCCGACCGTGATCGTGCGCGAGGCCGGCGGCTTCGTCGCCGACATCGCCGGCGGCGACCGCTTCATGGAGACCGGCAACCTGGTCGCCGCGAACCCCACGGTGTTCCGGCAGCTCATGAAGACGCTGCGGGGGGCGGTCCGTGAGAGCGGCGACGAGGTGCTGGCGCTCGGGTAGCGTCCCTTCCCACCGGGCGCCGGGCCGGTCAGGACGTGTCCGCCGCTTCCTTCTCCGGCAGCATCAGGTCCTCCTTCGTCACGCCGAGCGCGAGGAGCATGTTTGCCGCGACGTAGATGGAGGAGTAGGTCCCGACCACGACGCCGATGGTCAACGCCGTCGCGAAGCCGCGGATCTGCTCGCCGCCGGCCGCCAGGAGCGCGATCAGCACCAGCAGCGTGGTCAACGAAGTGACCAGCGTGCGTCCGAGCATCTCGTTGAGCGACCGGTTGATGATCTCGATCGGTTTGCCGCGCCGCACGATCCGGAAGTTCTCCCGGATCCGGTCCGACACGACGATCGTGTCGTTCAGCGAGTACCCGATCACGGCCAGCACGGCCGCAAGCTCCGCCAGGTTGAAGGTCCACCGGAACACCGCGAACGCGCCAAGCGTGACTATGACATCGTGCACGAGGGCCGTCACCGCCCCGATCGCGAACTTCCCCGTGAACCGGAACATGATGTAGACCATCACGACGAAGAGCGCCACCAGCATGGCGATGCCGCCCTGCTCGGTCAGCTCCTCGCCGACCGTCGGCCCGACCACTTCCGAACGCCGGGGCGCCACCCCCGGCCAGGCGCTCCGGAGGGCCTCGAGGATCTCGTCGCCGATGGTGGACTGGTCCGTGTCCGCGACCGGCGGCACGCGGATGAGCACCTCCGTCTCCGCCCCGAAGTTCTGCACTACGGCGTTCCCGAAGCCACTCGCGTCGAGGTGTTCGCGGACGGCCGGCAGGTCCGCCGCGCCGTCGAAGCCGACCTCGACGAGCGCCCCGCCCGTGAAGTCGAGCCCCTGGTTCAGGCCGGCGAAGGCGATGGTGCCGATCGACACGGCGATCAGCACGGCAGAGACAGCGGTCGCGATCGTCCGCGCACCCATGAAATCGAAGTTCGGAGTCTTCATGTCCCCTGTTCCCGCCTCAGATCGCCAAGGCCTCGACCCGGCGCCCGCCGTAGATGAGGTTGACGACCGCCCGCGATCCCATGATCGCCGTGAACATCGACGTCACGATGCCGATGGCCAGCGTCACGGCGAAGCCGGCCACCGGCCCGCTGCCGATCGACAGCAGGATCAGCGCCACGAACAGCGTCGTCACGTTGGCGTCGAGAATCGTCAGGAAGGCGCGGTCGTACCCCGCCTGGATGGCGCGCTGCGGCGGCGAGCGCGCCTGCTCCTCCCGGATGCGCGAGAAGATCAGCACGTTGGCGTCCACGGCCATGCCCACCGTGAGCACGATCCCCGCGATGCCCGGCAACGTCAGCGTCGCGCCGAGGATCGACATCACGGCCACGAGGATGATGAGGTTGAGCGTCAGGGCCGCATCCGCGATCAGCCCGAACACCTTGTAGTAGATGGGCATGAAGATCAGCACCAGGAGGAAGCCGGCGCCCACCGCGTACATGCCCCGTTCGATGTTCTCCTCGCCGAGGGAGGCCCCCACGGTCCGCTCCTCGACGATGCGCATCGGCGCCGCCAGCGCGCCCGCGCGCAGCAGCAGCGCCAGTTCCTGGGCCTCGCGGGCGGACAGCCCCGTGATCCGGAAACTGTAGCCGAGCGCCGCCTGGATGGTGGCGACGCTGATCAGGCGCCGGGTGTCCCGCAGGTCCACCGAACCGTCCGCCTGCTTCACCTGCTGCTGCTCGATGAACACGATCGCCATCGAGTGCCCCACGTTGGGCGCCGTGAAGTCGTGCATCCGTTCGCCCCCGATGCTGTCGAGGGTGATGTTCACCTGTGGCAGCGAGGTCTGCGGGTCGTATCCCTGTTGGGCATTCGTCACGCGGTCCCCGGTCACGATGATCGTCTTCTGCAGCCGCCGCACCCGGCCCTCGTAGACCATCTCCTCGATCTCCGACGGACGGTCGTCGGGCATCGCGAGCAGGTGGAACTCGAGGTTCGCGAACTTGTCGAGGATGCGCTTCGCGGCGGAGGCGTCCTGCACGCCCGGCAGGTCCACGACGATGCGGTTGCTGCCGAGCCGCTGCACCAGGGGCTCCGACACGCCGATCTCGTCCACGCGGTTGCGCAGGCTCACCATGTTCTGGTTGATCGCGTAGTCCTCGATCTCGTCGATCTGGGCCTGGTCGATCTCGATGGCGAGCCCCGGGCGGCCGGCGACCTCCGCGGGGCCGATCGTGTAGTTGGGCTGCGGATAGTCCTCCGCGAGCACCGCCAGCGCCCGGTCGCGCTGCGGCGCGTCCGCGAACGCGAGGCGGATCGCGTTCCCGGTAACCATGTCCCCGGTGCGGACGTAGCGGATGCGCTCCTCGCGCAGACGCACCCGGACGTTCTCCGCCTCGTCGTCCAGCCGCTTCCCGATCGCGCTGTCGATGTCCACCTCGAGGACGAAGTGGATGCCGCCCGACAGGTCCAGACCCTTCGCCATGGGCTTGCCGCCGATGGACTCGAGCCAGGCGGGCGTGGTGGAGGCGAGGTTGAGGGCGATGACGAACGCCCGCACCTCTCCCGTGGGGTTCAGCGCCGCATCGAGCACCGCCCGGCCGCGCAACTGGTCCTCGTTGGACCCGACCCGGATGAGCGCCCCGCGGGGCATGAGTTCGCTGCCGACGACATCGACGCCCTCCACCTCGAGGGCCGCGACGGCGTCCCCCAGGAACACCTCGTCCACGGGGCGGTCGCTGCCGTCCGGCGAGATCTGCAGCGCGTAGTCCGGCGGGAACAGGTTCGGCGCGGCGTACAGGAAGCCGAGCGCGACGACCAGCAGGATGAGCAGGTAGCGCCAGAGGGGGTAGCGGTTGATCGGCCCGCGCGTCGACTCGCGGGTGCCGAACAGGTTCTCGCCGAGGATCCCGCGCTCAGCCATCAGGCGTTCGGGCCTTGGCCGCTATTCGTCGAGCGCCTTCAGCGTCCCCTTGGGGAGGGTGGCGCCGACGGCGTTCTTCTGCACGCGCAGTTCCACGTTGCTGGCGACCCGGACCTTGACGAAGTCGTCGTCCACCTTGGTGATCTGCCCGGCCACGCCGCCGGAGGTGATCACCTCGTCGCCCTTGGAGAGGCTCGCCATCAGGGAAGCGTGCTCCTTGCGGCGCTTGCTCTGCGGGCGCCAGAGCAGGAAGTAGAAGATGGCGATGAAGCCGCCGATCAGGAGCAGGTCCATCATGCCGAAGCCGCGCCCCGCGCCGCCCTCGGCCGCGTACGCGACCGTGTCAAGGAAGTTCACCGCTTGTGTTCCAACCGTGCGCGAGGGTCTCCACGAGGGCGGGCAATGTACCCCGTTCGATGGCCTCGCGCAATTGAGCCATCAGGGCGTGGTAGTAGTGCAGGTTGTGCGTCGTCATGAGGATCGCGCCGAGTATTTCGCCGCACCGGTCGAGGTGGTGCAGGTACGCGCGGGAGTACCGCGTACAGGTCGGGCAGGCACAGTCCTCGTCCAGGGGGCGGTCCGCGAAGCGGTGCGCGGCGTTGCGGATCTTGACGACACCGCGGGACGTGAACGCGTAGCCGTTCCGGGCGTTGCGGGTCGGCAGCACGCAGTCGAAGAGGTCGACCCCGAGCGCCACGTAGCGCACCAGGTCCCGCGGCGTGCCGACGCCCATCAGGTAACGCGGCCGCCCGGGCGGCATGTGGGGAAGCAGGCCCTCGAGCACCCGGTCCATCTCCTCCTTCGGCTCACCGACCGAGAGCCCGCCAATGGCGTAACCGGGGAAGCCGATGTCCTCCAGCACCGCCAGGCTCTCGCGCCGCAGGTCGTCGTACATGCCGCCCTGAACGATCCCGAACAGCGCCCCCGGCCCGTCGACGTGCGCCGCGCGGCTGCGTTCGGCCCAGCGCATGGAGAGCTGCATCGACGCGGCCGCCGCGTCCCTCGTGGCGGGATAGGGCGTGCACTCGTCGAATGCCATGACCACGTCCGCGCCGAGGTTGTGCTGCGCCTCGATGGAACGCTCCGGCGAGAGGAACACCGCGTCGCCGTTGATGGGCGAACGGAACGAGACCCCCTCCTCGCCGACCTTGCGCAGGTCCGCCAGGCTGAACACCTGAAAGCCCCCCGAGTCCGTGAGGATGGGGCCCGGCCACTGCATGAACGCGTGCAGGCCACCGAGTTCCCGCACCGCCGCATCACCCGGGCGCAGCATGAGGTGGAACGTGTTGCCGAGCAGCATCTGCGTCCCGGCGCCGGCGAGCGCCTCGGGGGTCATGGCCTTGACCGTCCCGTACGTGCCGCACGGCATGAAGACGGGTGTCTCGACCGGGCCTCGAGCCGTCTGGAGCCGGCCGCGACGGGCGGCGCCGTCCGTGGCGAGCACCTCGAAGGCTCCCGGCGACGGTCCCGTTGCGCTCATGGCGACTCCCCCGCCGCCCGCTCGCAGAACATGGCGTCGCCGTAGCTGAAGAAGCGGTACTCCCGCGCCACGGCCTCGCGGTACGCGTCCATGACGCGATCGTAGCCCGCGAACGCCGCCACGAGCATGAGCAGGGTCGACTCCGGGAGGTGGAAGTTGGTGACGAGCGCATCGACGACCCGGAACCGGTAGCCGGGCACGATGAACAGCGACGTCGCTCCCGCGCCCTCGCGCACCCGCCCGGCGCCGTCCACCGCGGACTCGAGCGTACGCACCACGGTGGTTCCGACCGCGACGACGCGGCCCCGCCGCGCGTTCAGCGCGCATGCCGTCGCGGCCGGGACCTCGTAGCGCTCCTCGTGCATCCGGTGCTGCGCCACGTCCTCCGTGCGCACCGGCTGGAACGTGCCGGCGCCGACGTGGAGCGTCACCCGGGCGATGCGGACACCCGCCTTCTCGATGCGTTGCAGGAGTGCATCGTCGAAGTGCAGTCCGGCCGTGGGCGCGGCCACGGCGCCGGGGCGGTCCGCGTAGACGGTCTGGTAGCGGGCTTCGTCCGCCTCGTCGGCCCGCCGATCCACATAGGGCGGCAGCGGCACCTGGCCGTGGGCTTCGAGGAACGTCCCCACGGGCCGGGGGAAGCGCAGCCGGTAGAACATGCCGCAACGCTCGACGACCGAGAGCAGCAGACCATCCACCGAGATCGTGCGGCCCGCCTTCAGCGGCTTGCTCACCCGCACCTGGCACAGCGCCTCGCGCTCCGACTCGATCCGCTCGACCAGGATCTCCGCCTGTCCGCCCGAGTCCTTCGCCCCGTACAGGCGCGCCTTCACGACGCGCGTGTCGTTGACGACGAGGATGTCTCCGGGGCGCAGGAGCTCGCCAAGGTCCGTGAAGGTGGCGTGGGCCACGCCCCGCGGCCCGAGCGCGAGCAACCGGCTCGCCGCGCGTTCGGCCAGAGGAGCCTGCGCGATCAGGCGCTTCGGGAGGCGGTAACGGAAGTCCGAGCGGCGCATTGGCTTGACCGACCAACGGGGACGCGTCCCGCAACTATACAGGCATGCGCCGAACCCGCGCCCCCGCCGTCCCGAGTTCGTCCGGAGCGCGAACGCGGATACAATCTCCGGGGCGGGCACGTGCCCGCACGGCATCCCGGATGCCGCCGCCTGCCTGGGTGGCGAAATTGGTAGACGCGCCAGACTCAAAATCTGGTAGGGGCGACCCTGTGAGAGTTCGAGTCTCTCCCCAGGCACCATTCCCCACATTCCATGCCTTCTCATTATGACCCTGGCGACGCTGCCGGCGGAAAACACCTATAAGTACTTGTTTTTTATCTATTTGATAACGAGACACCGTATCTAGACAAGAATTTGGATGTAGCGCACAATACCGCGTGTGACGGTCGACGGATGCCGCCGCTCAGGTGGTGCCAGGCCCACGGCCATGTCGAAGAGAACGTCGCCGGCGCGCCCGTCGACGGGTCGCTGCCGCCCGTGCCCGCCGTCACGATGCATCGAAAGCTGCCTTTCTTGCAGTACGTTGGAATTGGGGAGAACACAAGATGAAACTACGCAAGTCATCCGTCTCTTGCTCGACTTTGTATTGGCTCCCGGCCTGGTGTACCCGTGTGGCCGGAGTCGCGATTGGCCTGGCATTGTTCGGCACGGGTGTCGCCTACGCCGAGGACGGACAAGTACAGCCTGGGATAGTTGAAGAGATCGTCGTCACTGCCAGCAAGCGTGAAGAAGGCCTCATGGATGTCGCGCAGTCCATTCAATATCTGTCAGGCGAGGAGCTGGAAGGCTCTGGCGTGCAGAATCTGGCTCAGATCGTGCAGCTGATTCCCGGCGTATCGTTGCCGACCGGCGTCGCCTCCACTCGCCGCTATAACGTCCGGGGTACCGGTGCCGTCAGGACCAATGACAGCGCCGTTGGCTTCTATATCGATGGCATGCCGCACTACATCGTCGATTTACCGTTTGGGCCAGACACCGAGGTCTTCGACCTGGAATCCATTCAGGTGCTGCGCGGGCCCCAGGGCACCCTGTACGGCCAAGGCGCGCAGGGTGGCACAATATTGATCACCACTGCCCAGCCCGACCTTGAACAGTTTCGCGCACGCGTGCGCGCCGGCGCTTCGCGCATGCACAAGGGCGGCGACGGCCATACTTACGATGCCAGCATCAGTGTGCCGCTGATGAAGGTACGTTGGCGGCGAGCCTGACCGCCGGTGCCTCGCGCGATCCAGGCCTGGCCGAGGGCATTGATTTACCGGGCAGTGATTTGGACGAAGACGATCGCTGGTACGCGCGCCTCAAGGTGCTGTGGCAGCCATCCGATGAACTGAGCGTCACCGGGCTCATTCAGCGCCGTGATCTTGACGAAGGTGCATTCCGCGGCACCTATGCGAGCGTCGATCCGCCACTGTTGGGGGCCTCAGGCGGCATCGAGTCCGGCACGGATACCGAACTGGACCTGTTCGGCCTCAATATCGAGTGGGACGCCCACTTCGCCACGCTGACCAGCAGCAGCAGCTATATGACCTATGAGTACTTGCATAGTAGTGGCTTTTCCTTCTTTGATCCCAACTTGGGCAACTTTCTCGTTAGCTACACGGCCGATCGTGAAGACGTCAAGACCTTTAATCAGGAACTGCGCCTGACCTCCAATGGCGACGGAGAGTGGGACTGGATCACCGGCGTTAGTTACACCCGAGGCGAGCATCCAAACTCTAGTGTGCTCGACTATCTGGAGCCACCGGCCTTTGCCGGCACGGCAACGGATCAAGTCCTGACCGAGAGTACGCAAATGGCCTGGTTCGGTGAGGTCTCGCGTTCGTTCATGGACGGCTTGATCACACCGCTTATCGGTTTGCGCTATTTCCGTGACGACCGCGACAAGGATATCACCTCGACGTTCGCAGTGGGTGGCTTCGTGATTCCACTACAAGACGTCGATGTTGATGAGCGATTCAGTCTGGTCAGTCCCAGATTCAATCTGCGCATCACGCCGTCTGACGAGACCATGTTCTTCCTGAATATCGGCCGCGGATTCCGCAGCGGCACGTTCAACGCACCGGGCGTTGTAGCGGCCGTGGATGCGCTCGGCATAGCTCTGGGCGTGACGGTGCCCGAGTCTACCGTTTGGAGTTATGAGGTGGGTGGCCGCTTCAGTCTTTTCGATGACAGTCTGCTCATAGAACCCAGCCTGTATCTGGCCGACTACGAGGACTATCAGTTTAGCGGTACACTCGCCGGTAGCGTCGTGCGAATCGGCATCGAAGAAGTCAAAGCCAGCGGCGCCGAGCTGTTGCTGCAATGGAACACGCCGGTTGAAGGTTTATCGCTGTCCATGATCGGTTCGGCAAGCAGCACCAAGGTCGAGGCGATCGACGCCGCTGCCGATGCGTTGCTGCAGGGTCTCAAGGATGGCAATCAATTGCCGAACGTGCCGGAATGGGATTTCCGCATCGGTGTCGACTATGAGTGGCCGGCGATGGGCGACTGGACTGCGTACACCAGCGCCTCCTATTTTCGCCGTGACGGCCAGTCAGACTTCAGCACACCGCTGACCTCCCCCGTCGTTTCTGATTTGAGCCTGCGCCTTGCACTCGCCAACCAGAACTGGCGGGCAACGCTTTGGGGCAGGAACCTCACCGACGATGAAGGTCCTGCTGGGATTTCTGCCGGCAGTTTGTTGTACCGCTGGGATCGGCGTTCGGTAGGTGTGACGTTGGAATACACATTCGATTGAACCAGTTCGGATCAGCGTCCACCTACCTCCAACCCCGGTAACCACAGGAGCTGGCACACGACATCCGCTCAGGGTGAACGTTCTAGCTGGTTGGCGGCCTCAGCGACTCCGTCACTTTAGTTCCCACGTGCGGCATGCTGCTCGGGAACTCCGCGGTCGATCGAGTGGTCACGTTGCCCAAGCTCCTGGCCATGTGGGAATTCAGCGCCGGGAAGGGCATGCGCGCCGGAACCATTTCCGGGACGGTCCTCCCGCGATCCGAGGGAGAGTACATCGGGGTTCCGCTCCACGCCGATCATGCCTGGCTTCCGCAACCCTTTCCCGAGCACAACTGCGTCGCGACCATCTGTCTCCCCTGCGAGGGAATGACCGAGGCGGAAGGGGCGACCCGTGTCGCTCTGGGCAGCCACCGGCACCGGCGCTTGCCGTCTCCGGCGGAAGCCGCGCAGACGAAGACCTCTCCGCTCGAGGTCCCGAAAGGGGGCTTTGCCATGTGGGCCGGCTCGACCTGGCACGAGACGGGTGTGCGTACCGTTCCGGGCGTCCGCACCGTGTTGCATGCGAGTTGTCAGCGCCTCTACACGCAGCCCGTCCAGGACTACACACATCTGTTGCGCGACGAGGCGTATCTGGCCGCTGCGCCCGAGGGGATCGGTGGCCTGCTCGGTGCCGACCTGTTCTTTGGATCCGAAAGCTCGACGGGCATCGCCGACCCCGAGAAGGTGGCGAAGACGCTGCTCGTGGCGCAGCAGTGAGCCGGGCCGTTTCGCTGGCGGTTCTGAAGAGCGCGCGGATCGCTTGGGGAGCCATTCTCCCGCGTGCCCGTTTGCGCCGGCCGTTCGTCCGCGGCGAGCTACGCGAGCGCGGCATCGTAGCGCCGGACGGCGATCTCGACGCAGCGTTCGGCGTCCTCCTCTAGCACGTAGCGGTTGGCCACGAGCGTTTCGGCAGCAGCCCGCACGGCTGCGACGTACGCTTCGCGAGACGCGTAGCGCTCGCTGAGGAACGACTGCGGCAGAGCGACTCTCGAGCCGGCGTACTCCAGGATCTCACCCGCAGCGCCCGCGTCGTCGGGTCGGGGATTGAATCCGGTGTGCGTCGCCACCGCCACCTCGATCTCCGGAAGACGGATGCCGCCGGTTTCGTTGCCGCATTCGTCGACGTCCGAGACGAAACAGGAGTACGGCTCGCCGATGACGCGCGCGGGGAACGTGCCCACACCGCTCGCGGCGGTGGGGCCGAGGTCGAGCGGCACGACGCGCGGCAGCTTCGCCCGGTCCGGCAGGACGAGCGTCCCCAGCTTCGCTAGCTTCTCGATCACTTCCTCGCGCGACTTCGCCGTGCCGTCCCGGCGGCGGGGAAAGACGCTCGGAGGGGGCTCGATGCCGCGCACCCAGTCGAGGAGGTTCGCGAGCGCCGCTCGCACCAGCGGACTGGAATCGATGCGGTTGCGCGGATTGCCGCCACCGGACACCGACAGCGAGGAGTGCTCGGTCGACGCGAACAAGTAGCGGCGCACCTCCTCGGGCGGCTCCACGTCGGCTCCCGTGGCGGCATCGGAATGGGTGAGCGAGGCGTCCCCTCGCCAGTACTCCGACGACGAGTCGGTCTGGAAGATGCGCGGCACGCCGCCGCGCTCGCGCTGGCGGTCGAGGAGACCCGCGATCGCACCGGTGGCCGGATCCGTCTGTGGGTCGTCGGCGAATGGAAAGAGATGGCCGAAGCTCGGCGTAGGCTGGACCGACGGCTGGGCATAGCGGTGGTTGAACTCCCCGCGCCGGCCGCCGCCAATGTGCGCCAGCACGCCATCGAAGGCCTGTGCGCCCGCTTCGTCGACGTTGAGGCCGAGGGAGAGGAAGTGCCGCGGCAGCCGTCCCGTCTGGCTCACCCCCACGCCTATCACGTGGTCGATGTGCCCGGCGAGCGGATTGTCGGCGTCGTCGCGTTTCAGGAACGCCGCGAAATCGCGCAGCGCGAGCAAACCCGCACCGACGACATGGCACTCCGCCGGGCGGTAGATCAAGTCGTAAATCCGGCCCGCTTCGAAGCCACCGTCGAGCCACACCCAGCCGGCGTCCTCGACTGGTTGCCCGCCCCTGTCGCGGGCGAAGCGCCAGGCACTGCGGGGAAGCTCCGCGGCGTCTCCGTACGCACCGTCGCGAAGGAGCAGCCGCGCGGCCGGGTCCTCGAGGTCGGCGGGGGCGATGGGGAGGTGCTGCAAGGCCATTCCCGCCGCGGCGGTGTGCTGGTCGGTCAGCGGAACGCTCGCACTCGGGGCGGCAGGCTGGATCCGCAATTGCATCGTCCCTCGGTCCCCGAGCTTCGCCTCCGGAACCCGCGGGGCATCGAGCCCCATGCGGCCGGAAGGCTGCGTGTGCGAGCGCGGCACGTCCCACTGCCAGCCGCACCACGCCATGGACCAGCCGCGCCGGTAGAAGAGCCCGTCGCCCGCCGCGATCAAGGTGGCGATGTCGCCGAGCCGGCCGGCCGCATCGGTCTTGTCGGGGACGGCCCCGTGCAGGAACAGGGGCGCGAAGCGAAAGCCGCGGTTAGGCACCTCGCAGAGGACCGCGCGATTGCCCTTGGACGGGTCGACGGGAACGACGAAGGTCGCGTCGCCGCGAAAGCGCACGAGGCCGCTCTCGTCGCGCTCGGCGAGCGCGAGGTCGACAATGCCCGCATTCGCCTCGTGGGTCGGGTCCATGGCGTAGTGCGCCACACCGTCGATGCGCTCGAGCGCACCGGTCGCGCCGAACTCGGCGCCATCGGCGAAGGGCATACGCGAAGAGATCTCGAGCCGAACGAGTGCGATGGGAGTGCCTCCAGGGGTCAGGTGTTCAATTGTGAATCGAGCATAGGAAAATAGACGCTCTGTTCTCCCAGGTCCAACAGCTCTGACCACGGCTCTGACTGCGAATGACCAGCCTGGCACCGTTCGACAGCCCCGAATGGGCCTGAGTTCCACTCATGTCGCTGACAACCGGCCCACTATTCTCCACAGTCGGCTCCATTCCGGCCACCCGGCACGGCAACCATCTGCCGGCGGTGGTGACACCGCTGGTTGGCCCTTATCGCACTGCGGGGGCGATCCAGATCGGCGAGCTCCAGGCTCGCTCCTGGATCGTCGCGGGCACCTTCGACGTCGGCTCGACGCCGGCGCGGATCGCTTCCCAGGTCGACCAGCGACAGGTCGGGTTCTGCAGCACCCGGGCGTAGTAGAGAGCCCGCTCGGTCGGCTCGAACGTCGGGTCGCTCCACAAGGTCACGAGCTCGACGTCTCCCTTGTCGAGCGAGATCGAGCAGTCGTCGAGGTCGACCCTTGCGCCGTTGTCCGGGCATCGATGCGTCTTCGGGTCGGGCGTGAGGCCGTCGGAGCAGGCGACGTCGAAGACGCGCTCGTGGGTCTCGCCGCTTCCGTCGATCCAGCTCTTGACGACCTGCGCTCGCTGTAGCCAGGCTTCCCGCGGGGCGCGGGCGGCCTGGACGAAGAAGCGCGGCGCGTTGCCGGGCTGCGCCGCGAGTTCGCCACCCATCGGCACGCCGCCGGCGTACGCCCGTTCGGCCGCGTGGTGCTGGTTCGGGAGATCGTCGGGATAGTCGAAGCCGGCGAAGAACCGCACGCGTATGCGCGGGCCCGACGTGGCAAACGCCTCCTTGCGGCGGAAGGCCGCGTAGATCGACTCGCGCGTGTTCTCCTCGGCCCACACACCGGTCAGCCCCGAGGCGCCCCACTCGATCATTTCGAGTTCGAACTGCATCTGGCCCAGCCCTTGTCGCCCGTCGGGCAGACTGCCGCGAGCCGCGGGAGTTCCGTCCATCTTGCCCGCATGGCCGAAGTGCTGGTCCTCCTCCACCGATCCGGCCGCATTGTGGCCGTCGCTCGCACCGATGAAGCCGAAGCGGTAGGGGTTCGCCGCGATCTCGCGCTCTAGCTCGAGACCGGCCCGCAGCGCGTCTCGGGCGTAGGCCCCGGTGGTCGCACCTTCGGCGAACACTATCGATCCGTCTTCGCCGTACGTCATCGAGTTCTTCCTCCAGAGCTCGAAATCGGCCCACTCGTCGTTCGGCGACAGCGCCGGATGCGTCTCCGAGGTCCCCTTGCCCTGTGTGATCTCCACCAGCGGCTCATTGCGCCGTCGTTGCTCCGCATAGGCCGCATCGATCGGCTCGCCAGCCCAGTCGGTGCGATCGAACATCCTGCCCTGGCTCCAGTTCGAATTGTGCGGGATCGCGAGCGCTTCGATCCCGTTGGCGCGTTGCTCGTCGAGCCACGTCCAGAGGTCTTCGGGGTTGACCGAGTCGACCGCGCTGAACGGCAGCGCGGGCACGTCGTTGCCGGAAAAGATCACGTTGCGGTGCAGGTTCACACCGCCCGGCGTGGAGGAGAATTCGTAGGCCACGAAGGTGGTGAAGCGTCCCGGATCGTCGTGCCGCTCTGCCGCCGCGACCGTCTCCTGCCAGACCGAGCGAACGATCGGTGAGGGGTCGAGGCCGGAGACGGGTTTGCCTCGCACCCACCCGTCGAGTGCGAGGCCAGCTTCCCAGCGCTCCTGCGGGTCGCTGCTCCGCAGCTTCACCGCCACGGGGTGGCTGGCCTGGGGATGTCCGGGGTCCGCCAGCGCAGCGGCGACGCCAAGATACTCCCCGTGGTCGGTGACCGCCAGAAAGTCGAGCGGCCCGCCCTGAAGCCGGATCGAGTAGCCGAGCGGGTGGGCGAGGGCCTCTCCTTTGGCGAAGCGGTACGCGTCGTCGGGGGTGGCTCGGACACCGAAGTTGTAGGAGTCGATCGAGTTCTGCGTGTGAATGTGCAGATCGCCGAAGTAGGCGTGGCGCGGCGCGCTCGCGCCGGCCGCACTGGCCGGAGCCGCTCGGTGCTCTGGAGTCTTCGCTTCGACGCCCGCCAGCCCGGGTCGTTCCGCTGCCTGCTCGCATCCCGCGGCCAGCAGCGTCATTGCGGCGACCCAGCCGTGTCTTCGAACGAACGTTCTCACGTGTCCTCCCCAGTGCTTGGCGGCATTACCTTCAAGGAGGTGCCGGATCGGATCGAGCCCGTGCGGCCCTGCCTGTGGTGAGGGAGTCGATATCGACAGGCGACACCCACTGACGAGCAGCGGCCGTTTACAGGAATGACAGGCCCATCTCGGCCGCAACACCGGTGATGTAGTCTCTGGCGAGGTCGTAATCGTGTTCCTGCATGCCCGTCATGGGCTCGGTCATGAGCGGCGTATCGGGCGGCAGGCGATTCAGCTCGCTCAGGTACGTTCGGTAGTCGACGAGACCGGTTCCCGTCCGGCATTGCTCAATCCCGAGGGGGAACGTGGCGGGCAGCAATGTCACGTCTTTGACATGGCAGCTGAGGATGGCGCCACCGAGCTTGTCGAAGCACTCCTTGATGAGCTTGCCGTTGTTGAAGCAGCGATCAGGCGAGTTCAGGATATTCACCGGATCGAGATGCACACCGAAACTCTCCCGGTCCACCGCCTTCAGTAATGCGACATAGCTGTCGGGATCGCTCGGGTGGATAAAGGGCATCATCTCCAGCGCGAACTTCGTTCGTCGGGGCCGCACCGCGTCGATGACCTCGCGCACCCTTTCCACGAGCATGTCCCGGCACTCGTCGGTCAGGTTCTTTGGATGGGGCATGTAAAACGAGTTGGGATCACAGGTTCCGGGCATTTCCAGGAAGCACCGGGCACCGACCTCGTCGGCTTGCGCAAAGCGTTCGCAGAGATGTTCGTGCCATGCCGCACGCTTTTCCGAATCCGGGTCGATCAGATTGCCGGCCTCTTCAAAGGAGGTCAGGCCATGAAGTTCCGCAATCAGAACATCCTCCGCGGCGAAGGCTGTCTCCACGGCGCGGATGTGCCCGGGGTCTTTCAGCGAGATCTCGGGGCAAAACGCCGCCCCATAGCCCTTGGCGCGGTGTCCTTTGGCCAGCGCGACCGGGTCGTCGGTCTCCTCAGCGAACACCTCTGCAGCGAAAGGGGCGCCCAATCTCATCGTCTATCTCCTTGTGGCAGTTGCCGACGCAGCGCCGCTGCCGGACTCATGCCGTGCAAGGGGCCAATCGGTTGTGGAACTCGATGATCCACGGCGGAAGCCTCTCCATGTCACCCTCGACCGCCAGGTTAGGGTCCTCGGGCGGAGTCGGGTTCTTCGCCTGCTCTTCGAGAAAGTCCGGGGTGTAGATTCGCCGTGCGTCGGCGGGGTCCGAGCTCCCTTGCATGTAGAGGTCGACGTCCTTCGAATTCCCCTTCTCGCACCGCACGTCCTTACCGTCGATGTAGAAGCACCAGCTCATTGTGCCGTCTTCGTCGGCGTACTCCTTCGGCGCGTCGATGAACACTTCACAGACGCTCAGCTGGAAGCCATCCTCTCCTCACTCCCGCGCCACCTCGGCGAGGATCCTGGTCGCGAGCTCGTACCATTCCGGGCTTGCGAGCTCGACCTTCTTTGGATCGGACATTTGACTACTCCCTTCCCGCTCTGCCCGGCTCATTGCTGCGACATGAGCAGCGTCTTCATCGTCTTGTCGGGGTCGGGGGCGACGCCATGCGGGCCTATGGATCCAAAGAGCAGGTCGGCACCGACCAGGCCACGGATCGCCTCGGACGCAGCGGCCATATACGCCTCGTCGCGCAGCAGATGCGTGTAGTCCTCGACGGGCTGCGTGTAGAGGCGCTGACAACTCGCATGCAACAGGGTGCGGACGCCCGGAACGGTACGCACACCCGTCTCGTGCCAGGTCGAGCCGTTCCACATGGCAAAGCCCCCTTTCGGGACCACAAGCGGAACGCTCTTCGCCTCCGCGGCTTCCGCCGCATACGGCAAGCGCCGGTGCCGGTGGCTGCCCGGAACGAAACGGGTCGCCCCCTCCTCTTCGGTCATTCCCTCGCAGGGGAGACAGATGGTGGAGACGCAGATGTGCTCAGGCCAGGGTTGCGGAAGCCAGGCATGATCGGCGTGGAGCGGAACCCCCATGTATTCTCCGCCGGGCTGGGATTGCTGCAGGATCGTCCCGGCCATGGTTCCGGCGCGAAAACCCATCCCGACATTGAATTCCCACATGGCCTGGATCTTGGGCAACGCGACCACTCGATCGACCACCGGTCTCCCGAGCAGCATGGAGCACTCGGCAACGCCTTGCGCATGGCCGGCTCCTGCTCCCGTGTGTTCACGTGTCCCCAGGCGTTCGACCTCCTCGTGGATCAAGGCTCGGAGCTCGTCGAGCAAGTCGAGTGGGACGGCGTCGGTGACGACGGTGGCTCCGTGCTCTCGCAGCTCCTCGACGTTGCGCCACAGATCGAACTCATCGATGCGCGGCCGCAGTGAGTCGGACACCTCTCCGGGTGCCAGAGCACGCGCGGCCACTTCCGCGATGAGGCTCTCTTCTTCCGCCATTCTCTTTCCTCGTCCCGGCCCCTCGACAGTTTCGGGCACAGGACGTCAGATCGTCATCAGATTGTCAAGTGTGGTCGACGGACGGAGATTTCCGTCATAAGGTCGAGTATCACGACGCCCTGTTCATTTCTCCAACCGAGCCCGGTGAACGCGGGAGTCCGCCCACCGGTGCATGAGCGCGGCAATTGTCCTTCGACCTGACAATCGCTATTCTTCTTGGAAGATCATGAAGATCATGAGAGATGCCAGCATGCCTGCCGACCCGAGACCGATCGTCTGCGATGCACTGGACTCCGAGGAAGTTGCGACACTGCCCGAGAGTCTCCGTATCCGCTTGGGCGCCGACACCGGAGAGCGCGACGAATGGCTTGTGATCCACGCATCGTGGCCGCTTTCCGACGTAGTACAACACCTGAACAAGCTCGGGGCCGCATGGGCGGAGTCCACGTGGCGACCGGACTCTGGCAAGGACCTGGCACAGATCCTGACCCGGCTCCTGACCCCGAGAGGGGATGTGGACACGGACCTGGCGCTCGACAACTTCGTGCTGCGCCAGGAGTACCTGGACGAGACTCCGTTGCTGACCGCGAGGCAGATTCACGAAAGGTCGGGGGCCCGCTCCGGCAACCCGAGCGAGCCCGCCTCGCGCTGGAAGAAGGAAGGCAAGACATTCGCCGTGCGGCTCGACAGGCGAGACCTCTACCCGGCGTTCCAGTTCGAGGACGGCATGCCCCGTCCCGTGATCAAGAAGGTGTTGGCCGCGCTTCCTGCAGGCATGACGCCCTGGCAGAAGGCGCTCTGGTTCGCCTCCGGCAACGGATGGCTCGACGGCGACGAACCCCAACAGCGGCTCGACGACGACGAGCAAGTCCTTGAGGCGGCCCGGCAGTTCGCCGACTCCGCGCATGGATGATGGCGGCCCGGATGCCGTCGTTCCCAGTCCGCCAACGTGCCTGGGGGAACCCAACATCGACGTGCTCGCCGCGGGCACTGTGGTCCACCGCTTGCACGCGCACAGGTACCCCGGGGACGCCTTCAACGCCTGCCAGGGCGGCCAATCGCGTTTCGCTCCCATTCATGACCAGCATGGTGAATGTGTCCCGTCGCTGTACGCAGCCACATCCCTGGACGCGGCCATCTACGAGACGCTGTTCCACGACATTCCGCTCGAGGCGCGTCGAAAGACGATACCGCGAACCAAGGTCGAGGACCGCAAGTACAGCACGCTGCAACTTCGCGAGGACCTCAGGCTGGCCAGCCTGCGCGCTCCGGCCCTGCTGAAGTGGAAGGTGGCCTCCGCCCTCGTCTGGGGCCCGCCACGGCAATACCACGCGACGGCGCGTTGGGCCAAGGCCGTCCATGATCAGTTCGAGGAGGTGCAAGGCCTGATCTGGACGTCACGACGCTTCGACCCACACTCGGCGATGCTGTTTTTTGGCGATCGCACACCCGCAGCCTATCTCGAAGTCGTCAGTGTCCACGACGGCGCGGACTCGTCGTTCCTCCAGCACGTTCGCGAGGCCGGGCACCAGGCGGGAATCGTGATCACCGAGTAATCCGGATACAGCGTCTCCGCCAAGCGAACTTGCGGGTGGCCAGTTCGCGACTGGCCTGCGTCCGGCAGCAGCCCCCACGACGCCCGCGGCGAGCCACTCTTCAGCTCCTTCGAGCTTGGGGTCAGGTCAAGCCGTTCGAGTCCATCCCCGGCGATCTGGCGGGCACCTGGGTCGGGCACGGCGGACCTTGCGCACGGTGCCGACGGACGCGGGCGCGTGGGCACGGATGGCGACTGCGGCGGTGCTGCGCTACTCTCCTTCCGCGATGAACTGGGGTGTGATCGTGGAAATCGTCAACGTCTTGTCCTGCCTTGAGAAGCATCCTGAAGCCACCTTCCTGGACTTTGTTTCGTTCAATGGAAAGTCCTTCGGCGCCGTTGCCATCACCGGCAGAAATCCGGGCTGGGAGATGCATCCGGACACCGATGAGTTTTTCTACATCATTGAAGGGGAAGCGGAGATAACGCTCCTCGATGAAGGCGGACCTCATCACCATGTGGCGCCCGCGGGGTCGT
>JAJDTI010000016.1 GCA_022827245.1 Pseudomonadales bacterium
GCTCGGTCACGAGTTCTGCGCCGAGGTCATGGAGACGCGCGGCGACCTCCGGGCGGGAGACCTCGTCTGCTCGGTGCCCGCCCTGGACCGGCCGGTCACGGTGGGGGTCGGTTACTCGACCGAGGCGCCCGGGGGCTTCGGGGAATACATGCTGCTTTCCGAGCGGCTGTTGATGCCGGTGCCCGACGGCACACCGAAGGACCACGCCGCCCTGACGGAGCCCATGGCCGTCGGTTACCACGCGGTCAACATGGCGCGCCTCGAGGGGAACGAGGGGATCGTCGTCATCGGCGCCGGACCCGTGGGGCTGGCCGTGACCGCCAACCTCAAGGCCCGCGGCGCGGGGCCGGTCGCCGTTTCCGAGTTGTCGGCCAGGCGGCGCGATCTGGCCATCGCCCTGGGGGCGGACATCGTGGTGGATCCCCGCGAGCGGACTCCCTACGGGCTCTCGGAGATCGCCGGCCGGGACCGGACCGTGATCTTCGAGTGTGTCGGCGTCCCCGGCATGATCGACGATATCTTCCTGAACGCGCCGCAGCGGGCGCGCATCGTCGTCGTCGGCGCCTGCCTGCAGACGGACCACTCGAGGCCGCTGATCGCCGTCAACAAGGAACTCAACGTCCAGTACGTGCTGGGCTACACGGTGCGGGAGTTCCACGAGACGCTGCACCACATCGCCGACGGACAGCTCGACGTCGGACCGATCGTCACCCACACGGTGGACCTCGACGGCGTCGCGGGCGCCTTCGACGATCTCGCCCGGCCGGAAGCCCACGGCAAGGTGATCGTGCGGCCCTGGGACTGAGCCTACGCCGGCGCCGTCGGAGCGACCGGCTCGCCGTTGACGGTGACTTCCAGCCGGCCCTCGGCGGGCCAGTAGCGGGCCTCCACGTAGCGGTGCTCCTCCCAGTGCAGTTCCACGTTGGTCCAGACGTACAGGGGTTCACGTGGGGAAGGTTCGCGCCGCTTGCGCAGGCAGCCGTCGAGCCAGAGCTCCAGTCCGCCATCCCCGGTGACCACGACGGTTGCGCACTTGTGGCCGACCGGAACGGCCAGGGTCCTGTCACGATCCATGGCGATGGGGGAGAATGCTCCGCGCTCCCGGCTGGCGGATTCTGACATTCCCCCGAATCGTTTCAAACGCGTCCTGCGCTCGCGGGAGGTGATCACCCTCTCCTTCGGCGCGATGATCGGCTGGAGCTGGGTCCTCCTCACCGGACACTGGGTCGACAACGCCGGCTCGCTTGGAACGCTGATCGCCTTCGCCGCCGGGGGGGTCGCCATCGCCTTCATCGGGCTGACCTACTCGGAGCTGGTTTCCGCCATGCCCGAGGCGGGCGGCGAGCACGTCTACACACACGCGGCGCTCGGGCCCGGGTGGTCGTTCGTCTGCACCTGGGCGCTGCTGATGGCGTACACGGCGGTCTGCGTTTTCGAGTCCGTCGCGCTGCCGACCGCGGTGGAGTACCTCTTCCCCGAGATCCGGACGGGCACGCTGTGGCACGTGGCGGGGGCGCCCGTGCACCTCGGCTTCGTGGTCCTGGGCGTGGCGGGATCCGTGGTCATGACCTGGATCAACGTCATCGGGATCCGCACGGCGGCGTTCGTACAGAGCGCCATCACCGGGGCGATCCTGCTCGCCGGGCTGCTGCTGCTCGCCGGCGCCGGGGCCAACGGCGCGTGGCAGAACGCCGAGCCGCTCGTCGCCGTGCCGGTCACCGGCGTCCTCACCGTGCTCATCATGGTCCCCGCCCTCATGGTGGGGTTCGACGTCCTGCCGCAGTCCGCGGAGGAGATCGACCTGCCGCCGCAGCGGATCGGGTGGCTCCTCATCGGGTCGCTCGTGATGGCGGTGCTCTGGTACGGGGCCATTTCCTTCGGCGTCGCTCTCGCCCTCGACGCCGACGCCCGGAGTGCGTCGACCGTGGCCACCGCGGACGCCGCCACCGCGTTGTGGGGCGGCCGCTGGGCCGGGGCCGCGCTCATCGCCGGCGGCGTGGGCGGCATCCTCACGAGCTGGAACGCGTTCATCATCTGCGGCAGCCGCCTGATGTTCGCCCTCGCCGAGTCGGGCGTGCTGCCGGCCGCATTCGCCCGGCTGCATCCGAAGTACCGCACGCCGTGGGTGGGGATCGTGGTCCTCGGTATCCTCTCGTGCATCTCCCCCCTGTTCGGCCGGTCCATCCTCGTGTGGCTCGTCAACGCGGGCTCCATGGCGGTGGTGGTCGCGTACGTCTTCGTACCCATCGCGTTCCTGGTCCTGCGGCGCAGGAGTCCCGGAATGCCGCGTCCGTTCCGCGTCCGCTGGCCCCGGACCGTCGGCGTCACGGCCGTTGTTCTCGCACTCGGACTGCTCTCGCTCTACCTGCCGTTCAGCCCCTCGTCACTGGTGTGGCCCTACGAGTGGGCGATGGTGATCGGCTGGGCGGCGATCGGCGTCGGCGTCTGGCTCGCGGCGCCCTTCAGAAGAGCCCGAGCTGCTCCGTCCGCGGCCGAAACAGGTCCGTCCTGAGGGTCGGCAGGCCGCGCTCCGTGAGTCCGTACTTGCGCAGCGCGACCTGGTGACGCCTGGCGAGGAGGTCCGCGAATGCCCCCTCGCCCCGCATCCGCGTACCCCACTGCGCGTCGTAGTCCTTGCCCCGGCGGCTGTCGCGGACGCGGCTCATGACGTGGTCCGCCTTGAGCGGGTAGTGCTCGGCAAGCCACTCCCGGAACAGGTCCTTCACCTCGTAGGGCAGGCGCAGCATGGTGTAGCGGACGTCCCGCGCGCCGGCTTCCGCGGCCGCCTCGACGATGCGCTCGAGTTCGTGATCGTTGATGTACGGGATCATCGGCGCCGCCATGACCCCGACCGGAACGCCCGCCTCGTGCAGCGTCCGCACGGCCCGCAACCGCGCGCCCGGAGAAGCGGTGCGGGGTTCCAGCCGGTTCTTGAGTCCGTTGTCGAGGGTGGTCACGCTGAGCATCACGACCGCGAGCCCCTGTTCGGCCAGCGGCACCAGCAGGTCGAGGTCCCGCACGACCGCGGCTCCCTTCGTCACGACGCTGACCGGATGGCGGTACTCCAGCAGCGTCTCCAGGATGCGCCGGGTGATCTCCAGGCGGCGTTCGCCGGGTTGGTAGGGGTCGGTGTTCGTCCCCATCGCCAGCGTCGAGCAGGTGTACCGCGGGTGATCGAGCGCCTCTCGCAGGCGCTCCACGACCCCGGTCTTGTAGAAGATGCGGGTCTCGAAATCGAGGCCGGGCGAGAGGTCGAGGTACGCGTGGGTCGGGCGGGCGTAGCAGTAGATGCAGCCGTGCTCGCAGCCCTTGTAGGGGTTGATCGACTGGCTGAAGGGGATGTCCGGGGAGGCGTTGGTGGCGATGAGGTTCTTCGTCCGGTCCGGCAGGAACTGCGTTTCCGGGGAGCTCTCCTCGAACTCGCCGAAGTCGCCCGACTCTCCCAACTCTCCCAACTCTCCCAACTCTCCCACAGAAGGCGCCCAGCCATCGTCCACGGGCGCGCTCCGGTGGTGCTCGAAGCGGCCCGCCGGGTTGGATACCGCGCCGCGCCCCTTGTGGACCTCCTTCCGGTTCACCTCCGAATCCCCCCGGCTGGATGGACCTGCCATTATACCTGTACATTCGTCCATGAAAAGGAGTCCACGCTATCATCCGCCGGCCGAACGTCCCGCGCGCGGAGCGCGACAGCCGAGGGAGGACCGACGCCATGACCCTGACGCTCTGGGGCGGCGCGACCGGCCGCACGATCCGGCCCCACTGGGCCCTGCACGAACTCGGGGTCGAGTACGAGGCGAAGCTCATCGGCCCGCGTACCGGCGAGACGCAGACGGACGAGTTCCGCGCGCTCAGCATCAAGGAGAAGGTGCCCGTCCTGGTGGACGGCGACCTCGTGCTCACGGAGAGCGCCGCCATCGTCACCTACCTCGGCGACAAGTTCGGCGGCCTGACGCCTGCGGTCGGCAGCGTCGAACGGGCCCGCTACAACGAGTGGACCTCCTTCATCCTGATGGAGCTGGACGCCCACACGCTCTACGTATTGCGCAAGCACGGCGACCTGGCGGCGCTGTACGGCGAAGCGCCGGCGGCGATGCAGGCCGCGCGGGACGGATTCAACAAACAGGTCCGGTGGGCGGAACGACGCCTGGGCGACGCGCCCTTCGCGGTCGGCGACGCGTTCTCCGGCGTGGACATTCTCCTCACGTCCTGCCTCGACTGGGCGCGCGCGTACGGCTTCGGCCTGTCCCCGGCGCTCGAGGCCTACCGGGAACGTCACCGGGAGCGGCCCGCCTACCGGAGCGCGGCGGAACTGAACTACTCGATCCGGCCTGGCGCGTAGGGGGGACGCTCTACCCGAGCAGCCAGTCCATGATCCGCGGGTTCTCGTCCCGCGGATAGGTGTGGGACAGGTCCTCGATCTCGCGATAGACGATGTCCGCCCCCGCCGCGGTGAGCGCCGCGTTGGCCGTGCGCGCGATCTCCACCGGGAACATCCAGTCGAGCACGCCGTGGATGAGGTAGACCCGGAGTCCCTTCAGGCGGTCGGCCGGGCTGGCGTCGAGCAGCATCGGGTGGAAGCTCGCTGAACTCGGCGCCAGGTGCGTGAACGGCGAGTCGCCACGCAGACCGCTCACGTAGGCGAAGGTCCCGCCGTCGCTCATGCCGGTCAGCAGCAGCCGGTCGCGGTCGACGTTCCAGCGTTCGCAGACCTGCTCGACGATCGTGTCGAGGTGGCCGCTGTCCACGTCGGGCCCCATCAGCGACCACGTGCGGCCCCGGGCGGTCGGGCTGACCAGGATGACCCCGCGGCTGCGCGCCTCCCGCAACCACGTCCAGAGGAAGTCCGCGCCGTGCCCGCTGCCGCCGTGCAGGGCCATGACCAGCGGCCACGGCTCCTCGCCGTCGTAGTACTCCGGCACGTACATCGAGAACCCGCCGCGCTCGCCACGGGCGTTCGAGGCGTGCATCACGCCCACGTTGTCCCGGCGGGCATCCGCCTTCGCGAGCTTCTCGAGCAGCGCCTCGTCGTCCCGCAGGCCCGGCTCCACGAAGAACCGGCTCACCGGAGGCAGGGCGCCCGCGATGACATAGAGCGACTCCGTGGCGCGCGTCGCGCCGCGCATGGCCCGGTACGCGCGCATCGGCCCTTCCGGGCTTCGGGCGGCCTCCGCGATCCCTTCGAAGGCATCGCAGACATGCTCGGCCGTCCTCTCGACCTGCTTGCTGAAGTCCTTCAGGTGCTCCGGCCAGTCCGCTTCCCGGAAGGCCGGCAGCGCGTCCCGTATGGGCTGGTCCGTCCCCGCCACCTTCGCCGCGAGCAGCGCCAGGTTCGGCGGGTGCAGGTGGCGGCTGACGTGCGCCAGCGCGTCCATGCCGTTCAGAATCGGCGGCAGCAACGCCGTGATCGCGTCGAGCAGCCGCTCGGTATCCGCTTCTGGGCCGTCGGTCATGGTGTCCTCCCGAACGCCGACTATAATCCGGCGACGCGCAGGGCGTCGATGCGGCACGCGGCCGCGCACCTGCGGGAAGGGGGTCCCGGGATGGCTGAAGCAAGACAGTTCGACCGCAGCGAAGAGAACATCGGCAACGTGCTCAACATGGAGCACATCAACCTGACCGTGCCGGACCAGCAGGTCGCGGCGCTCTTCTACGTGACGGGGCTCGGCTTCACGCGCGACCCGTACATCGACTTCGGCACCTTCAACATGTGGGTCAACACCGGCGAGCAGCAGTTCCACCTGCCGAAGAGCACCGCGCAGCGATGGCGGGGGCACATCGCCGTGGTGGTGCCGAGCCTCGAGGACCTGAAACGGCGGTTTCAGTTCGTGGCGAAGCCGCTCGCCGACACGCAGTTCGCGTGGGAAGAACGCGACGACCACATCGCCGTGACCTGCCCCTGGGGCAACGACATCCGCGTCTACGGGCCGGACCGCTTCCCCGGACGCTACCTGGGCATCCCGTACGCCGAGACGCCGATCCCCGCCGGCACCGCGGCCGGGATCGCCCGCTTCTACGAGCGGGTCTTCGCCACCTCCGCCGTCGTGCTCGACGACAACGCGGGCTGCCGGGCCGAGGTCTCGATGGGCTTCGACCAACGCCTCGTGTACAGGGAAACCGAAGACGAGATCCCCGAGTACGACGGCCACCACATCGCGATCTACGTGGCGGACTTCGGCGCACCCCACGCCTACCTCGCGGAGCACGAACTCGTGACCGAGGAGTCGGACCAGCACCAGTATCGCTTCCAGGCGGTCGTGGATCCCGACACCGGCGATACGATCACCGAGCTCGAGCACGAGGTGCGCAGCCTCTGGCACCCGATGTTCAAGCGCAACCTGGTGAACCGGAACCCGGCCCAGACGTTCTTCAACTACCGGGAGGGACGCGACGCGTTCTATCCGGGGTGAGCGCGCCGTACTACCTGCCGCTCGCCGACGAGATCGCGGTATTCGAGGCGGCATACCGGAGCCGCCTGCCCGTGCTCCTGAAGGGGCCGACCGGGTGCGGCAAGACCCGCTTCATCGAGCACATGACCTGGCGGCTCTTCGAGGCCCTCTCTTATGGTGAAGAGTGTGGTGAAGAGGCGCCCCCCCGGGAGGACCGCCCGCACCCCCTGGTCACCGTGTCCTGCCATGAGGACCTCACGGCGACGGACCTGGTGGGCCGGTTCCTGCTGCGTGGCGACGAGACCGTCTGGCAGGACGGCCCCCTGACCCACGCGGTCCGCCAGGGCGCGATCTGCTACCTCGACGAGATCGTCGAGGCGCGCAAGGACACCACGGTGCTCATCCACTCGCTCACGGACCACCGCCGTGTGCTGCCCATCGACAAGACCGGGGAACTGCTCGCCGCCCATCCCGACTTCCTGCTGGTGATCTCCTACAACCCCGGCTACCAGAGCATCCTGAAGGACCTGAAGACCAGCACGCGGCAGCGTTTCGTGAGCCTCGACTTCGACTACCCGGAGCGGGACGTGGAAGCCACGATCATCGCCCACGAGTCCGGGGTGGACGACGAAGCCGCGGACCGCCTCGCGGCCATCGGGGTGAAGGTGCGGCACCTGCGCGAGCACGGCTTCGAGGAAGGGGTGAGCACGCGCCTGCTCATCTACGCCGGAGAGCTGATGCGACACGGGATCGCGGCACGTCGCGCCTGCGACATCGCGATCGTGCAGACGGTGTCGGACGACGCCAACGTCCAGAAGGCGGTAGCGGACATCGTCGACGTCATCTGGCCCTAGGAGACGGCTAGCGCCCCCCACCTACGCGCCAGCGCCGTTCTACGGTGCAGGCTCCAAAGCGGAACAAAATAAGTAGATTTGTTTCGTTTTACCTATTCCATAGGAACGAATTCTCGTATCCTATTCCACCAATACGCCCTCCATCCCCCCATGGGGCGATGACATGACCAACGGCGCGCCACAAGGCATCCCCGGCGACAGCCTCAACTGGCCGATGCTGAAGATCGCCTATCCGACCGACCGCGCGCGCATCGGGGCCCTCCTGCCGCCGGGCATCCTCCCGGCCAGCGCGGCGGAGGTACGCCTCACGGTGTACCACTTCCCCGTCGGGGCGGAACCGGAACTGGGCCTCGTGACCAACGTGACGGCGGTCCACGACGGCATCGAGGGCGAGTATTCCCTCGCCTACGCGATCGACCAGGAGCAGGCCGTCTTCATCAGCCGCGAGCTGTGGGGACAACCGAAGTTCCTGGCCGACGTCCGCTACTTCCGGCTCGGCAACCTCGTCGAGGCCGCCGTGACCCACAAGGGCCACACCTTCTTCGAGTACCGGGGAACCGTGGCGGGCGAGGACGACCCGGGCGAGATCACCGAAGTGAACGAGTGGTGGATCAAGTGCGCCCGGTCCGTCACCATGCAGCCCCTCGAGTACGACTACCCGCCTCGCGTCGTGCGCGTGCACGCCCGCTACCGCACCGCCTTCCAGCAGTCGCTGGATGGGGAACTCACGTTGCGCGACAGCGCCTGGGACCCCCTCGCCACCGCCCTGCCGGTGCAGGGGCCGGTCACCGCCCGGCTATGGTGGCCGGAGTTCCTCGCCCGGGAGATCACGCTCGGGGATGCGCTGGACCCCAAGGCGTTCTGGCCGTTCGCGGACACCCTGGGCGGTTCGCGCTATCCCGGTGAGCTGGGCGGACCGCGCTCGGGGCGCGGCTAGGGCGGCGCGGATGCGGAACTTCACCGACAGGCTGGCCGTCATCACGGGCGGCGCGAGCGGCGTCGGACGGTCCCTGGCCTTCGCGCTCTCCGACGCGGGCGCCCGCGTGCTCATAGCGGACATCGACGCCGGCGCGCTCGCGCAGACACGCGACGCCCTGCGAGCGCGGGGCGCGCGGGCGGACGCGCGGGAGTGCGACGTCACCGACCCGGCGAGCCTCGAAGACTTGGCCGTATTCGCCTTCGACGAACTCGGCGGGGCGCACCTCGTGTTCGCCAACGCGGGGATCGGTGCCGGGGAGGCGGGGCCGCTGTGGGGCTACGCCGAGAACGACTGGAAATGGTGCTTCGCGGTGAACTTCTGGGGCGTGGTGCACACGATCAGCGCCTTCATGCCCCGGCTGGTGGACCAGGACAGCGAGGCACACTTCGTCATCACCGGGTCGGCGAACGGCGCCCTCCTCGTCTACCCCGACCAACCGATCTACTCGGCCACCAAGGCGGCCGTCCATGCGGTCGCCGAAGCCCTGTACCACCAGACCGTGCGAGCGCAGAGCCCCGTGCGCATCCACGCCCTGTTTCCGGGTCCGCACGTCGTCGAGACCGGCATCTTCAACTCCCAACGCGTTCGGCCGAACCGTTTCGAGAAACCGGCCGACGCGCCCGATACCGGTATCCGCTCCGCCGCCGACCTGCGCAGGATGCTCGAGGCCTTCGGCATGGAACTCACGACCACGCATCCGGACGAGGTCGCGCGGACGGCGCTCGACGGCATCCGCGAAGGGAGCTTCTGGATCCTGCCCCTGAACCCGACCGCCGAGGGGCAGGTCCGGGCACGGATGGACTCCATCCTCGACCGCACGAATCCCCCCGTCCCTTCCATCGGATAGCACGCGAGCCAGCCATGGAGCGTTTCACCGTCGTCTCTTCCGACTGCCACGCGGGGCTGCCTCCCGAGCAGTACCGCTCCTACCTCGACCCCCGGTACCGGGAGCCCTTCGACCAGGTGCTGCCGATCCAGAAACGCCTTACCGACGAGGCCGAGAAAGTCTTGCTGCTGGCGGACATCAACGCGCAGTGGCGGGCCGGCGTGGAGGAGGCGCTGACCGGCGCCTGGGACCACGAGCGCCGCGTGGAGGTCCTCGACGCCGACGGCATCGCCGGCGAGATCGTCTTCCCCGACGGTGTCACGGAGCAGAACGCCCCGCCGTTCGGCGCCGGGCTCGCGCTGCCGACCCGCAACATCGTTCCCGATCTCCAGTGGGCCGGAGCCCGCGCCCACAATCGCTGGCTGGCCGAGTTCTGCGCCCTGGACCCCGTACGCCGCTTCGGCGTCGCCGTCTGTCCGCTCCTGTGGGATGTCGACCGCGCCGTCGCCGAGGTCCGCTTCGGCGCCGAGCACGGCCTGGGCGGCATGCTGATCCCGGCGATCACCACCGGCTTCGAGGCCTACCACAACCCCTGCTACGACCCGTTCTGGGCAGCGTGCGAGGACCTCCGCGTGGTGGTCTGCTTCCACTCGGGTCCCGGGCCCTTCGAGGACTTCTTCGGCCAGGGCTTCCCCGAAACGGATCCGGGTCGGTACCCGGGCGCGGTCGGCGTCTACATCTCGGAGGTGTTCTTCTGGACGTACCGCCCGCTGATCTTCATGTTGTGGGGCGGCGTGTTCGAGCGGTTCCCGAAGCTCCGGGCGAGCGTGACGGAGACCGGCCAGGGCTGGCTGCTGCCGCCCGTGCTCCGGATGCTCGACCACCACTACGCCGACACCCAGTTCAGCGCCAAGCTCGGTGATTTCCGCAGTCACCTGTCGATGTCCCCGGCCGACTACTTCCGCCGCAACTGCGCGATCGGGGCCTCGTGCATGCCGCGCGACGACGCCGAGATACGCCACCAGATGGGCATGGAACAGATCATGTGGGGAACCGATTACCCGCATCCGGAGGGGACCTGGCCGAACACGGCCGCCCGCATGCGCGAGACCTTCCGCGGGCTGCCCGAGGATGACATCGCGGCCATGCTCGGGGGCAACGCCGTGGACTTCTACGGCCTCGATGGGGCGGCCCTCGACCGGGTCGCCAGCCGGGTGGGACCCCGGACGGCGGACTTCGCGGCCTGACGCCGCGGGCGGCGAACCCTCCCGGACCTCGACACCGCACGCGCCGTCCGCGATCATCCCGGTCCGGTATCCCCCGGCTGGCGGCCCGTTCATGACCCACCTCGTAGACATCGAGCGGCCGCTCGCGCTGTTCGCGGAAGGCATCGCCGGACACTATTGCCACCTGAAGGTCGGGGACGAGGAGGTCGCCGACCGCAACAGCGTCTACCTTCCCGAGTCGATCGAGCTGTTCGAGGACGACGAGGCGAACGCCGCCGTCTTCCGGCTTCGCGTCCTGGTGCAGCTCGGCTTCCACGAATTCGGCACCTTCGAGTTCGACATCGACGAGGCGCGCGCGCGGATCCCCGAACTCGCCGCCCGCGAGCGGCCCGAGTCGCACCGGGAGTCCGACCTGACCGTCTTCTTCAATCACTTCGAGGCCCCGGCGCTGGCCCGCCGCCTGTTCCAGGCGCTCGAACTCGCGCGCGTGGAGGCCCGGGCGCTCGCGACGTACCCGGGCGCCCGCAGGTACCACCTGGCCCTGGCGCCCCACGTCCCTCCACCGCCCGCGTACCTCGGGCCGGCGCTGGAGGAGGTCCGGGCCCCGGAGGCCGACGTGTACACCACGGCCGAGGCCGCCGTCGCCTGTTACGAGGCGCTCTCGCCGGAGGCGTCCCCGTACCCGAGCCGGGAGTTCCCGGCCCAGATGGAGTGGCTGCAGCGCGAGGCGCGGCTCACCGACTGGGAGGAGGAACTCGACCGCGCCGCCGCGAGCATCACCGCCTTCGAACTGGCGACGGAAGCCGGCGAGGTGCAGGTGGGGGACGGCCAGGCGGACGGGGAGATTCGCGACATCGGGCGCGACCTGGTGCGCGAGCGCGACCAGTTGCAGCGGCGCATCGACATGGAGCGTTCGGCCCTCCGCCATCGCCTCGGCGACGCGCACGAGTCGGCGCGGAGTTTCCGCTACGACGAGTGGGACTACCTCGCGCACGGCTACCGGCGCGGCTGGTGCCGCCTGTTCGAAGAGGCCCTGGCGCCGGACGACGACGCCGAGAGCGCGAGGCTCATCGAGGCCGTGCGGCCGCACGCCCACGCGGTGCGCCGGCGCTTCGAGCAGATCCGGCCGGCCGGCTATCAGCGGGTCGCGAAGGTGGTGGACGGCGACGAACTCGACCTCAACACCATCGTCGACGTGCGTTCCGACCTGCGCGCCGGCGTGTCCGCCGACGACCGCGTCTACAGCCGCAGGGACCGGCTCCGCCGGGACGTGGGTGCCGCCTTCCTGGTGGACCTCTCCGCCTCCACGGACGACCCCGTCGCGGCGAAGGAACCCGCGGCGGAGCCGTCATCCGAGTCCGGCGCGACCGCGCCGCAGAACCTCCGCGACCCGTGGTTCGACGACGATGACGATCCCTACGCCGCGCTCGACCACCCGCCCGACGCGCCGGAGCGCCGGCGCATCATCGACATCCAGAAGGAAGCCGTCGCGCTCCTCGCCACCGCCCTCGAGGGCATCGGCGACCGCTACTCGGTGTACGGGTTCTCGGGGTACGGCCGCGACTGCGTCGAGTTCTACGTGGCCAAGGAGTTCGACCAGCCCCTCGACCGCCGCGCCCTCGATGCGATCGCCGCCATGAAACCGAAACGCAGCACGCGGATGGGCCCCGCCATCCGCCACGCGACCGCGAAGCTCGAAGCGAGCGGGGCAGCCCTCAGGGTCCTGATGATCGTGAGCGACGGGTTCCCGCAGGACTGCGACTACGGGCCGACCCGGGGCGACCACGAGTACGGCCTGCGCGACACCGCCAAGGCCCTCGAGGAGGCGGAGCGGGCGGGCGTCTACACGTTCTGCATCACGGTGGACCGCTCCGGCCACGACTACCTGCGGCGCATGTGTCCCGACGCGCGCTACATGGTGATCGAGGAGACGGAGGAACTGCCGACGGCGCTGCAGAAAGCCTACCGGCGGCTGACCCAGGTCTGACGCGGGGTCGTTGGCGGCGGAGCGCTGTGCCCCATGGCCGACACGGGGCTCCGGCGGCGTGGCGGCCCGCCGTCGGCTTCATCCCATCCCGCGGAGCCGGTCGACCAGTTCCTCCAGCGTCTCGCAGTCGATGATCCACTCCCCGGGCGACCCTCGCGCTCGCCCGTCCCGACCCGGCGGGATCAGTCGTCGCCGCCCATGATGCCGAACAGCGCCAGCAGGTTCATGAACATCACGTAGATGGACACGAACAGGTTGTTCGTCGCGATGATGTAGTTCGTCTCGCCGCCCCGCACGATCTCGCTCGTCTGGTAGAGCATCAGGGCGGCCGCGATGAGGACCATGAACGCCGAGATCACCGCCGCGAAGGGCGACAGGTCAAAGAAGAACGAGCACGCGATCACGCCGAGCACGACGAAAAAGCCCACCACCAGGAACGAGCGCAGGAAGCTGAAGTCCTGCCTGGTCAGGATCGTGTAGAGCGAGAGGCCCACGAAGGACGCCGCGGTCACGCCGAAGGCCTGCGCCACGATCCCCGGGTTGACCGCCGCGAAGTAGCCGATGATCGGCGCCGCGGCCACCCCGATGAAGCCCGTGAACACGAACGTCCAGAACAGGCCCCAGGCGCTGTTGGCGGTCTTGTTGACGAGGAAGGACAGCCCGAAGAAGCCGACGAGATACACGATGAAGTTGAACGGCGGCAGGTTCATCGCGATCGCCGTGACGCCCGTCACGCAGGCGAAGGCGATCGTCAGCGCGAGCAGCATGTAGGTGTTGCGAAGCACCTGGTTGACTTCGACGACCGGCCGCGCGGCCGCAGCATGGAATCTTGGCTCTGCCATGGTCACTCCGAATGGTTCCTGATGGCGTATATAGTGAATCGCCCCCGGCATTTCAAGGAGCAACGTAGGGGACGGGCTTGCCCCGTCCCGTCCCTGGACGCCTTGACGCCGAACGCGCCCGGCTCGGACAATATCGCCCCACGGCTACGTAGCTCAGCTGGTTAGAGCACGCGATTCATAATCGCGGGGTCGGCGGTTCAAGTCCGCCCGTAGCTACCACTTTCCCCGACCGCCGCCACACGCACGCGTGCGGTCGCCGGTCAATCGCCGAACGCCGCCGGCAGCGCCTCCCGCGGCGGCGCGTAGAAAAAGCTGCCGGTCACCGGCCGCGACCAGCCGAGCAGGCGGTCGCGCAACCCGTCCCCGGTACGGCCGAACATCGAGTCGAGCAGCCAGCGGAAGCGGGCGACGTCCGCGCTGAACGCGAGGAAGTAAAGCCCCGCGTCGCGCACGCCCCCGACGGGACTGCTGCGCCGGTAGATCTTGACGGGCCGGCCGTCGCGCTCGAGGTCCGTGCGGCTGACGTGGCTGTCCGGGGGCATGGCGTCCCCGGTGAGTTCGACGCTGTCGGGCTTCGTCCGGCCGATGACCCGCTCCTGATCCTCCACCGGTAGCCCCGCGAAGCCCGCGAGATCGTGTATCCAGCGCTGCGCCAGTACGAAGCTGCCGCCGGCGTGCTCGCCGTCGCCGACCAGTGCCGCCGCCATGCGCGCTTCGGCCTTGGGATTGGCGGAGCCGTCGACGAACCCGGTCAGGTCCCGGCTGTCCCGGAAGAGGAAGCCGTGGTCCTCGTGCGCCAGGTCGGCGACGCCGGCGAGCGCGTCCCGCCAGGCGAGGGCGCGCGCGAAGAGCTCGTCGCGGCGGTCGCCGTGCAGCCACACGAAGAGGTCGCGCTGGGTCGCGGGGGCGTGCATGCCGTCCATGCCGTCGAGGGCCTCGAAACCGAAGTCGAGCGAGGGAGCGATGACCCCGTCGAGCGCGTCGCAGAGCGCGGGTCCGAACCCGACGACCTGGTGTCCCGCGTCGATCCCGGCGGTCGCCAGAGTGCGCCCCGGCAGGACCTGCGGCGCGCCCTGGACGGCGAACTCCAGGAAGACGTGGTGCTTCGTGCCCTCTTGGAAGATGCCTGGCTGGTGCGTCGTCATGCGGGTAGGTCCGGAGATTCAGGGATTATACGCAGCGACCGTCCGCGCCCTTGCGCGGCGTCGCGCGACGCATTCGGATTATGCTGTCGCCATGTCGCGAGCCGCCTCATGGGCCGTCGGTCTCCTCGTCGCCGCGGCGCCGTGCGTGCACGCCGCCGAGAGCAACGCCTTCTCCCGGGGCGACCGGATCGCCGCGACCTGCGTCACGTGTCACCATCCCGCCAACGTCCACATCCCACCTCTCTCCGGCACCTCGGCCGCGGCGCTCTCCTCGTTGACCGTGGCGGAGAACACCGTCATGCACCGCCTTCTCTCGGGACTGAAGGCGGAGGACATCGAGGCCGTCGCCGAGTCCCTGGCGCGGACCGGCGGGGAGGCGCCTTGACGACGCGCCGGCGCCTGCTCGCGGCGGCCGCGGGAGTCGCCGGCGCCGCGTTCGCACCCGCCGTGATCGGAGCGGCCCGGCCCCGCGTGGCCGTGGTGGGCGCAGGCTTCGGCGGCGCCACCTGCGCGCGCTACCTCAACGCCTACGACCCGGACCTCCACGTCACGCTGATCGACCCCGCGACGACTTACGTCACCTGTCCCATGAGCAATCGCGTCGTCGCCGGCCAGCTCCCGCCGGAGGCCATCACCTTCCCCCTCGACCACGTCGCCAACGAGCATGTCGCCGCCCGCGCGGTGGCCGTGGATCCCGGGCGACGGCTCGTGATCACCGGGGAACGCGTGGTGCCTTTCGATCGCGCGGTGCTCGCACCGGGGATCGAACTCGTCTACGACGCCATCGACGGCGCACCCGGCGGCTTCCTGCACGCATGGCGCGGAGACGCCCAGGCGGTGGCGCTCCGCGACGCGATCCGCGGCATGCGCCCCGGCGGCGTCTTCGCGATCGCCGTGCCGGACAATCCGTACCGGTGCCCGCCCGGCCCCTACGAGCGCGCCTCGCTGGCGGCCGAGTACTTCCGGAAGCGCAACCCGCGCGCCAAGGTCCTGATCCTCGACGCCAAGGACGCCTTCACCAAGCAGCCGCTCTTCGAAGAGGCCTGGCGCGCGCGGTATCCGGGGATGATCGAATGGGTGCCGCGCCGGGACAGCGGCACGGTGGTCGCGGTGCGCGACGGGGCCTTCATCACGGATTTCGACGAGCACGCGGTCGACGTCGGCAACCTCGTGCCACCGCAGCGCGCCGCCGACATCGTGCGGGACTTCGACGCGGGGCGGGGCTGGTGCAGTGTCGACCCCATGACGTTCGAGTCCACGGTCGCCGCCGGCGTGCACATCGTCGGGGACGCCATCGAGGCGACGCCCATGCCCAAGTCCGCGTTCGCCGCGAACAACCAGGCGAAGGCGTGCGCGGCGGCCGTCGTCGCCCTCCTCCGGGACCGGCCGCCGCCCGCGCCGTTCATGATGAACACCTGCTACAGCCTGGCCGCGTCCGACTACGGATTCTCCGTTTCCGGGGTCTACGACGTGGCGGAGGGCGCGATCCGTACGCGGACGGCCGGACAGAGCCCGCTCGGCGCCGAGCCGGGGGTACGCGAACAGGAAGCGCGTCACGCGGGTGACTGGTATCGCGCCATCACCCGGGACGCCTTCGGCGTCGGCGACCCGAAACGCGGACGGCGGGTGGTGTTCGAACGCGAGCGGGGCGACTGCGCGATCTGCCACGAGCTGCCGGGACTCGATGCGTCGAGCCACGGCAACGTCGGTCCCTCCCTCACCGACGTCGGCGCGCGCCTCGATGCGAGGACCATCCGCCGCCGGATCGTCGATCCGCACGCGGACAACCCCGGGAGCGTCATGCCGGCGTACGGCCGGAGCTCCGGGCTGCACCGGGTCGCCGAGGGCTTCCGCGACCGCAGCGTCCTGGGGCGCGCGGACATCGACGACGCGACGGCGTACCTCTTGGGACTCAAGGGCAATGGCTAGCCGACGACAACTGCTGACGACCCTGGTGGCCGTCCCAGCCGCCCTGCGAGCACGCGCCGACGTTCCGTCTCCGGTGTCCGTTGAACTGCCGCCCATCGCCGAAACCGGCAACTCCGTTCCCATCCGGGTGTCGGTGGACTCTCCCATGACCGCGGACGACCACGTCCGCAGCATCGAGATACGCGTCCCCGGCAACCCGGAGCCGGTCGCCGCCACGTACTTCTTCACGCCCGAAGCCGGCATCGCGGCGATCCGAACGAACATCCGCCTCGCGCGGACGCAGCGCGTGACGGCGGTCGCCGAGTTCAGCGACGGCCGCCGGGCGACCGGCTCCGCGGACATCGTGGTGACCCTGGGCGCGTGCGTGGAGGAGATCTACCCGTGAGGGCGCGGGTGAACCTGCCGCGGACCGCCCGGGCCGGTGAAGTGGTTACCGTCAAGACACTGGTGGCCCACCCGATGGAAACGGGCTACGCGCGGGACGTCCAGGGCACCGTCATTCCCCGGCACATCATCACCGACTTCACCTGCACCTACGCGGGTCGCGAGGTGTTCCGCGCCGCCTTCCGCCCGGCCGTCGCGGCGAACCCGTTCCTCGAGTTCCACCTCCGGGCGACGGTATCCGGCCCCGTTGCCTTCCGCTGGCGTACCGACCGCGGCGAAGAGACCACCCTGGAACGCACCCTCGAGGTCACGTGACCGCCCTGCTCGTGCTGGTCCTCGTGGCGCCCCTCTCCGGGAGCGAGTTCCTGAACCCGGAGACGCGGGCGCTGCAGGACGACCCGTTCGAGAACCCCGGGTATCTCTGGGTGGACCGCGGCGCGGCGCTCTGGTCAGAGACCGGGTGCGCACGCTGCCATGCCCTTTCCGACGTCGTCGCCTCCGGCTTCCCGCGCTACGACGAGACGAGCGCCGCCCTGATCGACCTGTCCGGACGCGTCAATCGCTGCCGTTCGCTGGACGCCGCGCCGGCCTGGGACCACGACGACGAGCCGCTGCTCGCGCTGACCGCGTTCCTGCTCAACCGCGAACGCGGCGCGGCAATCGAGCCGGTCGCGGACTCGCGGGCCGAGCAGTTCCGCGAGGCCGGGGAGGCGTTCTTCCGGCAGCGCCGCGGCCAGCTCGACCTGGCCTGCGCGCACTGCCACGACGCCCTGGCCGGCATGCGCCTGCGGGGCGAACGGATCAGCCAGGGACACACCAACGGCTTCCCCACCTACCGCCTGCTCTGGGGCACGCTGGCTTCGACCCACCGGATGTTCCGCTGGTGCAACGAGGCGGTCCGGAGCGAACCCTTCCCCGTCGGCAGCCCGGAGTACGTGAACCTCGAGTACTACCTGCGGCACCGGGGCCGGGGTCTGCGTATCGAGACCCCGGCCATACGGCGTTAGCTACGCCCCTACCTCGCCGACTGGACGTAGTTCTGGATCCCCGTCCTCTCGATGAGTTCGAGCTGCGTCTCGATCCAGTCCACGTGCTCCTCCTCGGACTCGAGAATGTCCTCGAAGATCTCCCGGCTGACGTAGTCGGCGACCGATTCCGAGTACGCGACCGCTTCGCGCAGTGTGGGCATGGCAGCCGTCTCGAGCGCCAGGTCGCATTCGAGGATCTCCCGCACGTCCTCGCCGATCAGGAGCTTCCCCAGCTCCTGCAGGTTCGGCAGGCCGTCCAGGAAGAGGATGCGCTCGATGAGCCGGTCCGCATGGCGCATCTCGTCGAAGGACTCCTTGCGCTCGTGCTCGCCGAGTTCCTCCAGGCCCCAGTCGGTGAGCATCTTCGCGTGGAGGAAGTACTGGTTGATCGCCGTCAGCTCGTTCTTGAGGGCACGGTTCAGGTGTTCGATGATCTTCGGATCCTGCGGCTTCATTCGCCTTCATCCTCCGTGACAGGTGGCGGCCGAGTATGGACCTCAAAGTCCCTGACGTCAAACGCAACTTATTGAAAAACAAATAAAAATCATTCTCATAGCGCGCCCCATAGCCGGTCCGCGCCGCACCGTCAGCCGGCCAGGGCGTCGAGTCCGGCCCCGATGGCCCGTGTCAGTCGGCGCAGGTCGTCCGCATCGATCACGAACGGCGGCATCAGGTAGATCAGGTCGTTGAACGGCCGGATCCAGACGCCGGCCTCGACGAAGACCCGCTGCAGTTCCGCGACCGGTACGGGGCGGCGCGTCTGCACCACGCCGATCGCCCCCATGACGCGGACATCGGCCACGGCGGGATGTCGCGCGTAGGCGCCGAGTTCTTCCCCCAACTGCCGCTCGATGGCGGCCACCCGTTGCTCCCAGGGCCCCGCGCGGAGCAGCTCGATGCTGCGCTTCGACACGGCGCAGGCGAGCGGATTCGCCATGAACGTCGGCCCGTGCATGAGCACGCCGCCGTCGCTGGAGATGCCATGCGCGACCCGCGTGCTCGCGAGGGTGGCGGCGAGGCTCATGTAGCCGCCGGTCAGGGCCTTGCCGAGACACAGGATGTCCGGCTCGATGCCGGCGTGCTCGCAGGCGAACATGCGCCCCGTGCGCCCGAAGCCGGTCGCGATTTCGTCGAGGATCAGCAGGGTTCCGAACCGGTCGCACAGCGCGCGCACGTGCCGCAGGTAGTCCGGCGAGTAGAACCACATGCCGCCCGCGCCCTGCACTATCGGCTCGAGGATGACGGCCGCGACCTCGCCGCCATGCTCCGCCAGGATGCGCTCCATGCCGGCCCGGTCCGCCTCGTGCAACGGCTCTCCCGGCCGGGTGCGGGGCCGGTCGGCGAAGAGGTGCGCGGGCAGGACCCCCTGGAAGCGCTCGTGCATGCCTGTCACGGGATCGCAGACGCTCATCGCGGCGAAGGTGTCGCCGTGGTAGCCGCCCCGGATCGTCGCCAGCCGCCGCCTGGCCGGCTGGCCCTGCGCGCCCCAGTACTGCAGCGCCATCTTGATGGCCACCTCCACCGCGACCGAACCCGAGTCGCAGAAGAAGACGTGCTGGAGCGTCGGCGGCGTGAGTTCGAGCAGCGTCTCCGCGAGGTCGGTCGCCGGGCGATGGGTGAGGCCGCCGAACATCACGTGGGCCATGTCCCCGAGTTGCGCGTCGAGCGCCGCGTTGAGCGCCGGGTGGTTGTAGCCGTGGATGGCGCACCACCAGGACGACATGCCGTCGATCAGCTCCCGCCCGTCCGCCAGTCGAATGCGGACGCCGCTTGCCGACACCGCCTCGTACGCCGGCAGCGGGTCCACCATCGACGTGTACGGATGCCAGACATGCCGGCGATCGAACCCGAGCACGCCGCTCATCGCAGCAGGACGTCGAGGTCCAGGAAGGGTACGGCGAGCCGCGGCTCGGCCCCCGGACCGAGATACGGAACCGTTCCCAGGCGCGGCGCCGGCAGACGCGCCTCGAGGGTGGCCAGGTTCTCCTCGAACGCCGGCATCCGGGGCCCGGGATCGTTCGCGACCCAGCCGGCGAGGTGGAGTCCCGCCCGCTCGATCTCGCGAGCGGTCAACAGCGCGTGGTTCAGGCAGCCGAGCCGCATGCCGACCACGAGGACCGGCCGTGCCCCGACCGCTACGCAGAGGTCGGCCAGCGTCTCGGTGTCGTTCAGGGGCACGAGCCAGCCTCCGGCGCCCTCGATGACGGCGAAGTCGAACCGCCCCGCGCCGGACCGCGCGACAGCTTCGAACCCCTCGCGCGGTCCGAGCGCCCGCCGGCAGTGCTCCGCCAGGTCGTCGACACGGAGCCGTACACCCGCCCTCGCCGCGGCGACGTGCGGAGCGATGGCCGGCTCGAGCGCGACCGGGTTCATCGTGTCGTAGTCGAACGGCGCGTCACTCGCCCCGAGGAGCGCGAGCGCGTCCTCGTTGACGAGCCGCCCGTCGCGGAGTTCGCAACCGGCTGCGACCGGCTTGACCGCCGCACAGCGCAGACCCCTTGCCCGCGCGCCCGTGAGCAACGCGGCGGCGATGAAGGTCTTGCCGATCTCGGTGTCGGTGCCCGTGACGAAGAACGGCGGACGGTCCATCACCCGCGAGCGCTTGCCGCCTTCGGCGTCGCGTCACGGGAGACGACCGCCAGCGCTTCCAGGAGGCGGTCGACATCGTCGGTCCGATGCGCGGCGGTCAGCGTGATCCGCAGGCGCGCCGTGCCCTCCGCCACCGTGGGCGGCCGGATCGCCCCGATCAGCAGGCCGTGGCGCTCGAGCGCCGCGCTCAGCGCCATCGCGCGGCCGGGGTCCCCGACGACCAGCGGCTGGATGGGGGACGTGGAGTCCATCAGCGAGAACTCCAGGGAGGCCGCACCCGCGCGGAACCGGGCGATCAGGTCGGCAAGGCGTTCGCGTCGCCACTCCTCGGCCCGCGCGATCTCGAGGCTCGCCAGTGTCGCCACGGCCAGGGCGCTCGGCATGGCGGTGGTGAAGATGTAGTTGCGCGACCGCTGGATCAGGGTCTCGACGAGAGCCTCCTCCCCGGCCACGAACGCGCCGCCGGTGCCGAAGGCCTTGCCCAGGGTGCCCACCAGCACCGCAACGTCGGTGGTCGTGTAGCGGGCGGGATCGACGACGCCCACCCCATCGGGGCCGTGCACGCCCATTCCGTGCGCGTCGTCGATCAGCGTCCAGGCCCCGTACCGCCGCCCGGTCGCGACGAGATCGTCGAGCCGGCATCGGTCGCCGTCCATGCTGAAGGTGCCGTCGCTGACGATGAGCTTGCGCGTGGTGGCGCCGGCGGCCGCCTCGAGCTGGCGCGCGAGGTCCTCCGTGTCCCGATGTTCGAACCAGGCGAACCGTGCTCGGCTGATCCAGCCGCCGTCGAGGAGAGAGGCGTGGTTCAGGCGGTCCTCGAACACGAAGTCCCCGACGGAGAGGAGCGCGTTGACGACCCCCATGTTCGCCGCGTAACCGCTGCCGTAGAGCAGGGCGCGCGGTCGTCCGACGAAATCCGCCAGGACGGCCTCGAGCTCCTCGTGGGCCCGGGTGTGACCGCACACCAGGTGCGAGGCCCCGCTGCCGGTCCCCCACTGCGCAACACCCGCCCGGAAGGCCTCCGCCACGCGCGGGTCCGCCGCGAGCCCCAGGTAGTCGTTGCTGCAGAAGTTGAGCAGCGCGCGCCCGTCGACCACCACCTCGCGCCCCTGCGGTCCTTCCAGCGTGCGCCGGACCCGGTACATGTCCGCCCGTCGCAACGCGTCGAGCCGGCGCGTGAGGTCGTCGAACCCTTCTTCGTGGCGCATTCCGCTTGTGTTCCCGGTGCCAGGCAGCGAGCGGGGAGAATAACCCGGCCGAGCCGGCCGGCGTGGGCGAACGGGCGTTGTGGTCGGTCCGGTCCGACTTGACGACCGTCCCGGCAAGGCGTATGGAGTGGCGCCATGGTCCGAAAACCGTGGATGTCGACCTCGCTGCTGGTGGCTGCCGTCACCTGGGGCGGGGTTGCGTGCGCATGCGGCACGGCCTCGCTCGCTGCCGAACCGGCGTCCGGGCACGCGGCGCACCACGGCGACGGCGGCGAGCCCGGTCTGGCGGACTGCGAGCGCCTCGACTGCAACGGGGACTGCACGGCAGAGGGGCTCCCGCCCGAGCGCGCACTCGCACCTGCCGACCCGCCAGCAACGTCCCCGGACGATGGCGCCGCGGTCACGGCGATTCCCTTCCCCGCGGAGCGGGCGCCCCCCGGTCCGCGGCGTTACGCGCCCGCCGTCTGGAAGCCCTGGCGCGCCGCCGATACGCCGGTGCGCCGTTTTGACCTCCTGCTGAACTAGCCACTCCGAAACGTCGCGGTCTCCGCGACGAGTGCTTCGCGCCGCGGGCGCGCCGGCCATGAGGCCGCGCCGTTCCGCCGGGACGCTTCACGATTTCGGAGAAAGGTCATGAACAACATGCCAGCCGCGGTGGCCAGCCTGTCGGCCGGGCTCCTGCTGTCGGCGCCCGCGCCGGTCCACGCGGAACCCGCCGGCGATCCGCGGATCGGGCTGCTCGCGGAGACAACTTATGCGGACAACGGCGACCCCACCCTTGCCGCGCTGGTCGGCGAGGCGCTGGAACGCAACCCGGGCATCCGCGAGGCGGAGCTTTCGAGCGTGGCGGCGCGGCACCGCATTGCGCAGGCCACGGCGCTCCCTGACCCGACCGTGTCGCTGACGGTCCACGGCCAGCCTCCCGAGACCCGCGTGGGACCGCAGCGCGGTGGCATCGCGGTCCAGCAGGCGCTGCCCTGGTTCGGCAAGCGCGCCGACCGGGGCGCCGTGGCGCGCACCCGCGCCGACGCCCGCGACGCGCTCGTCGAGGCGCAACGCGCCGCGGTCGTGCGGGACGTCAAGGTCGCCTACTACGAACTGGCCTACCTCGATCGGGCCATCGCCGTCGCCGACCAGGAAGCGGACCTGCTGCGCCTCTACGAGACCCTCGCCGAGGCGCGGTACTCCCAGGGCACGGGGCTGCAGCAGTCGGTGGTGAAGCTGCAGGCCGAGGTCACCCGGATCCTCTCCCGCCGCGACGCACTGCTCCAGGAGCGTATCGCGGCCGAGGCGGAGTTGAACGCGCTGCGCGACCGGCCCGCCCACGACCCGCTGCCCGGAATCCGCCTGAGGACCCGCCCCGCGACCCATATGGACGACGAGCGCTTGCGGGAACTGGGCAGGGCGCACCGTCCGGAGGTACGCGTGGCACGCCTGCACATGGAGACGGAACGCGGCAATGTCCGGCTGGCCCGTCGGGAACCCTGGCCCGACATCGTCCTCGGCGCCGCCTGGAGCCCCGTGGGAGACCGGCGGGACCGCGCCGGCCGACTCGTCCCGCCCGGCGACAACGGCAGGGACCAGTTCAGCGTCAGCGTAGGGGTCCGCATTCCGTTGCAGCGCGGCCGGTACGCGGCGGGCGTCCGGGAGGCCGCGGCGCGCCTCGACGCCGCGCGCGCGGCCTTCCGTCGCACGGTGAACGACGTCGATGTCGCCGTGCGCTCCGCCGGCGCCCGGCTGACGACGATCGCCGAGCGCATTCACCAGCACGAGCGCGCGCTCGTGCCGCAGGCGGAACAGGCGCTGCGCGCCGCCGAGGCCGCGTACTCGGCAGGCACGGTGGACGTCCTGGACCTGCTCGACAGCGAGGAGATGCTGCTCGACGCTCGCCTCGCACTGGCGCGCCTCGAGTCGGACTACATGCAGGCGCTGGCGGACATGGAACGCGCGATCGGCACGGCGTTCCCGGAGGCGTCGTCATGAACGCGCCCCGCCCGCTCGTGCCGCTGCTCGCCGGGTCAATCCTGGGCGCCGGCGCCACCATGGCCGTTCTGGCCTGGAACCCGTTTGGCTGGGGACTCCTCGACGGCCGCGCATCCGACACGGCCGAGACCACGGGCGCCGCCGCGGAGGAACGCCGCATCCTCTACTGGCGGGCGCCCATGGACCCCTCCTTCCGGTCGGACAAGCCGGGCAAGTCCCCGATGGGCATGGACCTGGTACCCGTCTACGCGGACGCCGGCGCCCCGGACGGCACCGTCCGTGTGAGCTCCGGTTTCCTGCAGAACTTCGCGGTGCGCACCGCCCGCGCGAGGCGCGGCGCGATCCCGGTCTCGATCCGCACCGTCGGGGTCCTCGCCCACAACGAGGAGAAGCTGGTCTCAGTCAACACGAAGTTCCGCGGCTGGATCGAACACGCCCGCGTCCACAACGTCGGCGAATACGTCGAGCGCGGCGACGTCCTGTTCGACATCTATAGTCCCGAACTGGTGACCACGCAGCGCGAGTACCTCGCCGCGATGGAATACGCGGAGCGCCTGCGGGACGCCGGCGCCTATCCCGAGACCGTGGAGCGCGCCCGGTCCCTGCGGGACGCGGCCCGCGAACGCCTGCGCTACTGGGACATGACGGAAGCGCAGATCTCGCAACTCGCCGACGCGGGCGCCGCCTCCCGGACGGTCCGGGTCTTCGCCCCCGCCGCCGGCTTCATCGTCGAGAAGATGGGTGACTCCCTCGAGGGCATGGCGCTCGCACCGGGCGTGACGGTGCTCAAGATCGCCGACCATTCGACGCTCTGGGCGCAGGCGGAGTTCTACGAGGAGGACCTCCGCCACGTGCGCGAGGGCAGTCGCGCCGCCATCGAGGTCGACGCCTTCCCCGGCCGCCGGTGGACCGGCACGATCCTGTTCTTCCGGTCCGCCGTGAACCCCGAGACCCGGGCGCTGACGGCCTTCGTCGAGGTCGCCAACGAGGATCTGGCGCTCCGCCCCATGATGTACGTGGACGTCACCGTCCGCACCGAGTCCGACGAGGACGCCGTGCTGGCGCCGGCCGAGTCGGTCCTGCACACCGGCGAGCGGTCGGTGGTGATCGTGCAGCGCGAGGACGGGGGCTTCGAGCCGCGCGAGGTGGGACTCGGGCGGACGGCGGACGCGATGCAGGAGATCACGTCGGGCCTCGCCGCCGGGGAGCGCGTCGTCGTCTCGTCGCAGTTCCTCATCGACTCCGAGAGCAATCTGCGGGCCGCCATATCGCAACTCTCTCGGGGGGAGCCACAAGGGGGGCTGCCCGGCGACGACGCGCCCGCGTCGGACCACCGGCACCACTGAGGCGCAGTCATGCTCGAGCGACTCGTCGGCTGGTCGATCCGCAACCGGATTCTCGTCGTCCTCGCGACGCTGATCGTCGCCGTGGTCGGGGTGCAGGCCCTCTGGCGGGCGCCCCTCGACGCCATCCCCGACCTCTCCGACGTGCAGGTCATCGTCTTCACCGAGTACGCCGGCCAGGCGCCGCGCATCGTCGAGGACCAGGTGACCTACCCGCTCGCCACGCAACTGCTCGCCGTCCCCTACGCCCGCACGGTGCGCGGATACTCCTTCTTCGGGTTCTCCTTCGTGTACGTCATCTTCGAGGACGGCACCGACCTGTACTGGGCCAGGAGCCGCGTCCTGGAGACCCTGAGCAACGTCGCCCGCACGCTGCCGCCCGGCGTGACGCCGGCGCTCGGCCCGGACGCCACCGGGGTCGGCTGGGCCTTCATGTACGCGCTGCGGTCGGACCGGCACGACCTCGCCGAGCTGCGCTCGATCCAGGACTGGTTCCTGAAGTACGAGCTGTCGAGCGTCCCCGGCGTGGCGGAGGTGGCGAGCATCGGCGGCTTCGTGCGCCAGTACCAGATCACCGTGGACCCCAATCGGCTGCGCGCCTACGGCATGCCGATCTCCAGGATCCGCACCGCCGTGCAGGACAGCAACAGCGACGTGGGCGGACGGCTCCTCGAGGCGGCCGAGAAGGAGTTCATGATCCGCGGGCGCGGCTACATCGGCTCCGCGGACGACATCCGCAAGATCGCCCTCGGCGTCGACCCCGCCGGCACGCCGATCCTGCTCCGGGACGTCGCGACCGTCAGCGTCGGTCCCGAGATGCGCCGGGGGCTCGCCGAGTGGGACGGCGAGGGCGAGGCCGTGGGCGGGATCGTCGTGGTGCGGCACGGCGCCGGCACGCTGCAGGTGATCGAGGACGTCAAGGCCCGGCTCGCCGACATCGTGCCGAGCCTGCCCGCGGGCGTCACCGTCGAGGTGGCCTACGACCGCAGCGCACTGATCCAGCGCACCGTCGACAGCCTCGGCGTCAGCCTCTTCCAGCAACTGCTGATCGTCGCCCTGGTGTGCCTCCTCTTCCTGTTCCACGTGCGCAGCGCCCTGGTCGCCGTCATCACGCTGCCGGTGGGGGTCCTCTGCGCGTTCATCGTGATGACCGCCCAGGGTCTGAACGTCAACATCATGTCCCTCGGGGGCATCGCCGTGGCCATCGGCACCATGGTGGACGCGGCCATCGTCATGGTGGAGAACGCCCACAAGCACCTCGCCCGCGACCATGGGCGGCGCCCGCACTGGCAGGTCGTCGCGGAGGCGACCCGCGAGGTCGGGCCCACGCTCTTCTTCGCCCTGCTCGTCATCACCGTCTCGTTCCTGCCCATCTTCACCCTCGAGGCGCAGGAGGGGCGGCTGTTCAAGCCCCTCGCCTTCACCAAGACATACGCCATGGCCGCCGCGGCGATCCTCGCGGTGACGGCGGTCCCGGTGCTCGTCGGCTACTGGGTGCGCGGCAGGATGCGTCCGCTCGACCGGCACCCGGTGAGCCGCCTGCTGACGTGGCTCTACCGGCCGCTGCTCGATGCCGTCCTGCGCCGCAGGGCGGTCGTCCTGGCCGCCGCCGCGCTCGGGCTCGCCGTCACGGCGGTGCCGTTCGCCCGGCTCGGATCCGAGTTCATGCCGAACCTCTGGGAAGGCGATCTCCTGTACATGCCGACCACCCTGCCCGGCATCTCGATCACGAAGGCCGGCGAGATCCTCCAGCAGACCGACCGGATCTTGAGGACCTTCCCGGAGGTCGAGCACGTCTTCGGCAAGATCGGGCGGGCCGACACCGCCACCGATCCCGCGCCGCTGTCGATGATCGAGACGACGATCCGCCTCAAGCCCCGCGACGAGTGGCGCCCGGGCATGACGCCCGAACGGCTGGCGGAGGAGATGGACGCCGCGATCCGCGTTCCCGGCCTGACGAACGCGTGGACGATGCCCATCAAGACGCGCATCGACATGCTCTCGACCGGCATCCGGACCGACGTCGGCATCAAGATCGCCGGCCCGGACCTCGCTGAACTCGAGCGCCTCGGACAGGAAGTCGAGGCCGTCGTACGGGAACTGCCGGGAACGGCGAGCGCGTACGCGGAACGGGTACTGGGCGGCAACTACCTGGACTTCACCATCGACCGCGACGCCATCGCGCGCTACGGCCTGACCGTCCGCGACGTGCAGGAAGTGATCCAGACGGCCATCGGCGGCACGAACGTCACGACGACGGTGGAAGGGCTCGAGCGCTATCCCGTGAACCTGCGTTACAGCCGGGAGCTGCGCGACGACCTGCCGGCGCTGCGCGGCGTACTCGTACCCACGCCCGCCGGCCCGCAGATTCCGCTCGGCCGCCTCGCCCGCATCGACTACGTGGTCGGGCCGCCGAGCATCAAGAGCGAGGGCGCCCGGCCGAACGCCTGGGTCTACATCGACCTCGACGACACCGACGTCGGCAGCTACGTCGAAGCGGCGCGCCGCGCCGTCCGGGACCGCGTCGCCATGCCGCCCGGCTACACCTTCTACTTCAGCGGCCAGTACGAGTACCTGCAGCGCGCCGAACGCCGTCTCGCGCTGGTCATTCCCCTCACGCTGCTGCTGATCGCCGGCATCATCTACGTGAGCCGGAAGTCCGTCGCCGAAACGCTCCTGGTCCTCGCCGGCGTCCCCTTCGCCCTCACTGGCTCGGTCTGGCTGCTCCACTTCCTCGACTACAACCTGAGCATCGCCGTGTGGGTGGGCGTCATCGCCCTGGCCGGTCTCTACGCCGAGACCGCGGTCGTCCTGCTGCTCTACCTCGACGTCTCGGTCCGCGAACACCGCGAGCGCGGGCTGCTCGTCGACCGGGCCGCGCTGGGACGCGCGATCCGCGACGGGACCGTGCAGCGCGTGCGCCCCATCCTCATGACCATCGCGACCGACGTGATGGGGCTGTTGCCGATCATGTGGAGCACGGGCGCCGGCGCGGACGTGATGAAACGCATCGCGGCGCCGCTGGTCGGCGGCGTGCTGACCTCCGGGCTGGTGGTGCTGGTGCTGTTCCCGGTCGTGTACTTCCTCTGGAAGGTGCGGGAGCTGCCCGCCGAGCGGCCGTGAATGCGAGGGGCGTGGCGCGACGTGGGTGCGGCGCGCAGACATCGAAGATATCGAGGCATCGCGCCATGGTCCCTCAGACCTTCGCCAACGACGCGCCGATCGAGGCAAGGCACGCGAGCACCTCGGCGTCGTCGGGAAGAGCGTCGCCGTGCACCATGTCCCTGAACCGGCCTCGGAACTCCGGTCGCACCTGGCTCCAGAGACGCTTGGGATCGGCCACGATGGCGGCCTTGCCGAGCGGCGCGGCCAGCCACGCCCGGGCACCTGGCATGGAGGTGCGATCGGACTCCCTGACTTCGGCCATCAAGTCGACGAACGCGGGGCTGGCAACGAACTCCCGGTAGCGGTTCACGCGCATGATCATGACGAGATCGTAGAGGTGCCGAGTGCGGCGTCGAAACTCCAGAGCGGGATTCCTGTGGTAGCCGGCGCGTACCAGACCCATGATCTTCTCGCACAGCGTACGCTCCACGCACAGCACGCGGATGCTGAACGGGCCGAGCCCGTGGTGCCGGACCAAGTCGGTACGGCGCGAGTCGATCAGGAAGTCGCGAATCAGTGTGGCGATCGGCATTGCCGACGAAGGCTCGGGGTTGGCGAACGAGTTGATCTCGATCAGCAGCGTGTCGGAGACCAGACCGAGTTCGGCGGCGCCGGTTCGCATCGAGAAGGCGTGGGCCGTCTTTCGGAAGCGCCCGTGCTTGGACTCCTCCGGATGACCAGGCCGGTAGTCGAGGTCCTGGGTGATCTCGCGCTCGATCGACTTGATCAACGCACGGCGCTGCGAGTCGCCGAGGCGGTCATCCGGACGCAGGGCGAGGTCGACATCTTCGGAAAAGCGACCGATGAGACGGTGCGCCTTGGAGAGCGAGGTCCCACCCTTGAAGACGACGACCTCGCCGTAGCTCGATTCGTGGAGGCGCTTGAGTACCCGGGTGACCCAGTAGTCCTTCTCGACATGGACGGCTGGAATCCCGAAATGCCCCGCCGTGGCCTGAATGAGCTCCAGGTACGTCTCGGGCGCCTCGTGCAGCCTCACCGGATGTTCCAGGCTTGGGACTCCGGCCAATCGGCGGGGTCGAGGCCCAGGTCGAAACGCGTCGTGGGATTGAGGGAAGCCTGGAGCGCCGGCAATACCTCCAGATCGAGACGGGTCAGCAGCATTCCCAGCAGGGCTCTGGCGCCCGGACTGTAGTAAGCCAGCGCCAAGCGCTGCAGCCTTTTCCGCTCGGCCGCCGTGCACTCCGCCAAGCGCTTCGTCATCGCCTGAACGACCCGTCCGATGCTCGCGTCCGGCACTGTGCGGGCATCGCGCAGGACATCCAGGGTCTCGAGCAATGGCACCGTCGAATCCGAGATCGGGGCTCGCCGGGAAAGCAACCTGATTCGTATCGTGCCGAAATCCTTGATCCGGGTGGCGCCGTTCACCGCGACGGCGATCGTCCTGGGCATTTGGGTGGTGAGGCCCAGACGATTGTAGAGCGCGGGCCCGGTGACGTACCCGACCCGTCGTCCATCGCGGTACATGGCATCACGCACGCACTCCTGGTCGCTAACCGGAACGTCGCCGAGCGCGCCCCTGCGGGACTTGTAGAAACGTCCCTTCGCGACGCGCTTCAGCCGCCGGTTCTCCACGCCTCTGTTCACGGCCCGCACGACCGCTTCGGGCGCTTCCCGGTATTGTGGGAAGACCTCGTAGCCGAATATCCGCCCGGCCGGCGCCCGTTCGATAGCCTGGTTGACCGCAGCTGCAATGCTCATGGCAGTTCCTCCTGGCTCGAACGTACGCTCGCCCGTCCCTTGACGTCAAGTTTTACTATCGATAAACATGACACACTGCCGCGCGCGTCGCGTCGGCGTCCGGACCGGGCCGGTGGGCCTGTGCGGTGTGGTTCGCCAGGGCGTGTAGACACGCCGCGAAGAGGGGTTGTTTTCGTTAATCGTTCTCATTTAGACTCGCGTTCGTCATGTACGTGTGCATGTGTCAAGCTGTCCGGGACTCGGAGATCGAGGCCGCTTTCGCGCAGGGGCATCACAATCTCGATGCGCTCGCGGAGGAACTCGGCGTCGGCACGGGCTGCGGCTGCTGCAGGGAACACGCGCAGACGCTCATCGAGGACTTCCTCACCGTCGGCGCCGGCGACAACTTCGTCAACGCCGCCTGAGCCGCATCCCGCGGCCGCAAGGTCCGGCCGGCTCCTCTTCCCTCTCTTCCCACCGACCCACCGCGGTCGGACCGCAAACTATTCCGCGTCCCGCGGCGACATTCTCTGACGCACGAACCGGGCGGCAAGGATGTTGATACCCGCTTCGGACGAAAAGCTGGTCAAGCGTGCCCTGGCGGGCTCGGACGGCGCATGGACGGCATTGGTGAAACGCTACGAGCGGCGCATCTACAACTATGCCCTGCGCATGGTGGGGCACCCGGACGATGCGCTGGACCTGGTGCAGGAGGTCTTTCTGGGCGTCTACCGCAACCTGGCGAGCTACCGCGGCGACGGGGCCTTCCCGGCCTGGCTGTTCCGCATCGCGGCGTACCGCTGCACGGACTACCTTCGGCGTCGACGGCCCGTCGCCTCCCTCGACGACGACGAGCCCGCGGCGGAGCCTTGCACCGGTTCCGATCCGGTAATGGCGGCGATCGCCACGGACGCCAACCGGCTGGTGGTCCGCGCGCTCGCGATGCTGCCGCCCGCGCAGCGTCACGTGGTGGAGCTGAAGTTCTTCCAGCACTGCACGTTCGACGAGATCGGCGAGCGGCTCGGCATTTCTCCCAACACCGCCAAGACACGTCTCTACAGCGCGCTGCGCAAGCTCAGGGCGTGCAAGGAGCTGAACGATGAACTGTGAGGAAGCACGCTCGAACCTGTTCGAACTGGTCGAGGACGCGGGCGGCCTGGCTCCGGGAGACCGCGAGGCGCTGCAGGCCCATGTCGCCGGATGTCCCTCCTGCTCGGCGGACGTCGAGGCGATCCGGACCTGGCGCCAGCATGCGCAGGCGTGGCGGGACGAACCGACGCCGAGATGGAGCAGGCCCCGGATCGAACGCCCCGCCTGGCGCGACTGGCGCGGCTGGTTCCCGGTAGCGGCAAGCACCGCCGCCCTCGCCCTGGCCGTGATCGCGGTGGTCGGGCCCCGTGCCGCCACGGAAGACGAGGCGCCGCCGCCGGCCGTGGCCGCGCACGACCCCGAGCTGCAGCGTCAGCTCGTCGACGCGGCACTCGCGCAGTTCCGCGAGGAACTCGACGGCCGCCGCGAGGCGGACCGCTCGTTCGTGCTGCAGGCGGTCATGGAGGCCGCCCGCGACCAGCGCGAAGAGGAACTCACCGCGCTTGCCGTCTTCCTGAAGGCGGAGATGGACCGTCGGGCGCTTCAGACCGACGAGAGCCTGCGCTACCTCATCACCGACCAGGTCCGCGACCGGCGCCGGCTCGAGGACCTGTTCCAGCGCGTGGGCACCCGCCGCGACACACCGGAGAACCGAAGATGAACGCATCCCGCCACCGTCGCATCGCCGTCGTACCGTCCCTGGTCGTCGCGGCCTGCATGACCGTCAGCCCGGCCCACGCCGAACCGCCTTCCCATCTCGACCCGCTGAAGCGCGAGATGCGCATCGTCGAAGACGTCATCGACGCCGCGCTCCGCGACGTCCCCGGCGTACGCGTCGGGGCCGTGGAAGCCGATTACCTGGCCGGCCAGGGCGTCCTGATCTCCCTCTCCCTGCGGACGCCCTGGCTCGGTCCCATTCAGGGGCAACGCGTCGTGAAGATCATCCGGGACCACGACATGGCCGTGCCCGTGCCCGACATGGTCCACGAGATCCTCGGCGACCTGGAACTGGACCTGGACATTCCCATGCTCGCCCATCGCTCGGTGGACCTCTCCGCCCTGCGCGAACTCCGGGAGGAGCAGCGCGCGCTGCGCAACCAGCAGCGCAAGGTGCGCCAGCGCATCTGGGGAACGCGGCTGGAGATGGCCGGCGGAGAGGGCGGGGAGGATGCCGCGGATACGGTCGCGGGTCTCGAGGAGGAAATGGAGCGGCTCGAGGCGGAGGACGACGCGCTCGAGGCCCGCATCGACGCCGAGTACGAGAAGCTCGCCTCCGCGCGGGACGTGGCGGAGGTCGAGGTGCCCACCACGGCGGAAGCGCCTCCGGCCGCCGACTTCGATGCGGCGCTCGCGCGGGCCGTGTGCGACTACGGCGCCACGCTCAAGTCGCTGCCCCGCGACGAACACCTGTCGGTGCGCGTGCGCGAGCGGGACGGCGACACGTTCCACGTGTTCCGGTTCGACGACGTCGTGGGGTGCCAGCGGGGCGCGATGACGTCGGACGAACTCCTCGGCAAGGGCGTCACCTACCCGGGCTGACGCGTCCCGCCACCCCCAACGGCATCTTGATTGGGGCGATGTTCCGTTCCGGAGGGATGCCTTCCCGACGCGCGCAGCTATCACCCGGCCGCCCCCTGACCCGGACAGCGACACCACCAACGAGCACGGAGCGTTTTCCACGGGCCGTCCACGGGCGCGATCCCCTCAGGCAGTAAAGCGCCGGTGGGCGGGCGGCGGAAAACGCGGCGCCGCACCGTCGCGCGTCTTGACCAGGGCGATGGTCCCCAGGGTACCCGAAGCCGCCTTGGCCCCGGGGACCACGACCGGCGCCATCCCGTCCGGCTGTCCGGTCTCCGGGTTGGCGCTTGTGGGGCTCAGCCCTCGGTCCGGTCGAGCAGTTGCCGGTACTTGCGCAGGTGGCGCAGCGACGAGACCTCGTCGCCGTTCAGCTCGAAGATCCGCGCCAGGTTGTAGTGGGCGTCCGGCACGTCGGGCGCGCGCCGATAGTGCTCCGAAGCCGTCTCGACCTCGTCGAGTTCGTCGAAGACGGTGCCCATGTTGTAGCTCGCGAGCTGGTGGTCCGGCGCCGCTTCGAGCGCCAGCTGATAGTGCCGCTTGGCGCTTTTCAGGTCTCCCTGCAACTGGCACAGGCGGCCGAGGTTGACGTGGGCGTCGGCGTTCTTGGGGTCGAGCGCGATGGCCCTCTCGTACGCGTCGGGCGCCCGCTCGGGATCCATCTCCTCGAGGTCCAGGCCGAAGTTGTACCACTCGTCGCTGCCGAGGTCCTCGAAGTCCTCGCCCTCGAAGAAACGCCGTTTCTCGGCGAGGGTCGCCACCTCGGTCGCGACCGCTCCGACGTCGAAGTCGAGGTGGCCCTGGCCCGAGTCGATGTCCCACAGCGCCGATGCCTCGCGCACGACAACGTCGTCCCCGTCGACGGAGATGCGCATCGAGGCGAGGGAACCCCCGGCATCGAGCCCGTGCTTGAGCTTGAGGAGGGCCGCGATCGTGCGGCGCACGGACAGGTTGGCGTCAAGCAGTCCCCGGGCCGTGCGCAGCAGGACGACGTCCTGGAAGGAGAACCGGTAGCGGCCGCCGTCGCGCCGGGCCGAGTCGAGCACGCCGCGGCGGACGTACTGCCGCACCTGGCCCTCCGACAGCCCGCAGAGCCCGGCCACCTCCCGCGTGGTGTACCAGTCCGCCGCGTCCGCGCCTGCGCTCGCCAGGGGCCTCACGCCGATGCCTCAAGCCTTCCGCGCCTTCGATCGTTTCCGGGTCTTCTCGGCGCGTTCGCCCCCACCGCCGTCGCTCTTCGCCGGCGCCCGTTTCGCCGGCCGCGGCGGTGCGTCTTCTTCCTGGGCGCCGTTGTCCGCACTTCCCGCGACGGACGCCTTGAGCGCCTCCATGAGGTCGATGATCTTCGCCTCCGCGCGTTCCTCCGGGGCCACGGAAATTTCCTGCCCGTCGACCTTGCGCTGGATGACGTCGAGCATGTGCGCGCGGACCTCGTTGCGGTACTTGTCCGGCTCGAACGCCGCGCTGGTCCGCTGGTCGATGATCTGCACCGCGAGTTCGAGTTCGCCCTCCGCGACCTCGACGGGTTCGAGCGGCACGTCGTCGAATGGGCGCAGTTCCTCCTGGTACTTGAGCTGCTCCATGACGAGGCCCTCGCCCATCGGGCGGACCAGGACGAGGTAGCTCCGCCCCCGGGCGGCGTAGCTCGCGAGCGCCGCGCGCCCCGTGTGCACGAGGGCATCCTTCAACAGGTGGTAGGACCGGGCCGCGCCCTTGTCCGGACCCAGGTAGTACACCCGTTCGATGTAGAGCCGCTCCACCTGGTCGAGAGGGATGAACTCCGCGATGTCGATCGCGTTGGTCGACTCGACGTAAAGGGCCTTGAGCTCGTCGGGCGTGAACGTCACGTACTGACCCTTCGCGAACTCGTAGCCCTGGACGCGTTCCTCCCGCTCGACTATCTGGCCGTCGGACGCCCGGATATACTGCTGCTTCAGCCGGGATCCGTCCTTGCTCAGGTAGTTGAAACGGACGGTGGCGGTACTGTCGACGGTCGAGTAGAGCTTGATGGGGATCGACACCAGTCCGAAGGAGATGGTGCCCGTCCCGATGGCGCGTGCGGGCATGGCTGTCTCCGGCCTTCCTCTGCGTCGCGCGTACCTTTACACCACTTCGTCACTCCCGTCCAGAGCCGACCAGGCGGGCGAAACGTCGTTTCCCGCCGCGCCGGCCCGCGGCGGGCGGCGCGTTTCGCCGTCCCCGGCACAACCCCGGCCGGGCTGAGCCGGCCTGCCCGACCAATGGCGGCACGCAGACCCGACGACCTCTCCGCCTACCGCGCCAAGCGCAAAGCCGGCGCTACGCCGGAGCCCTTCTCGTCCGGCCCCACCGGCGCCGCGGCCGCGGGGGCGGGTCCGCGCGCCTTCGTGGTGCAGCAGCACCAGGCCAGTCACCTGCACTGGGACGTGCGGCTCGAGATCGACGGCGTGCTCCGCTCGTGGGCGGTGCCCAAGGGCCCCTCCCCCGATCCCGCCGACAAGCGCTTCGCCGCCCTCGTCGAAGACCATCCCCTCGACTACGCGGACTTCGAGGGGCGCATTCCCGACGGCAACTACGGGGCCGGATACGTCATCGTCTGGGACCGGGGCACGTACGTGGAGCTCGAGCCCTTCGATACCGGCTTTGAAAGCGGCAAGCTCCTGTTCGAGCTGCGCGGCCACAAGCTGCGCGGCCGCTGGACGCTGGTGCGGATGAAGGGGCCGCGCCAGCGCGAAGCCGGGGACGGCAAGGAGTGGCTCCTCATCAAGGAGCGCGACGAGTGGGCGCGGGACGCCCCACCCGCGAACGACTCCGTGCTCTCCGGTCTCACCCTGGAGGACATGCCGGACCCGGCCGTCGTGGAGCGCCGGCTGGCGGAGCGGATCCAGGCCATCGACCCGGTCCCGCCCGAGACCGGCCCCCTGCCCGTCAAGCCCATGCTCGCCCGTTCCGGCGAAGCTTTCGATCGCGACGGCTGGGTGTTCGAGATCAAGTACGACGGCTATCGCCTGATGATCGAGAAGGACGGCGACCGGATCACCCTGCGGTCACGCAAGGGCCTCGTGCTGACGGCCAACTTCCCGGAGGTCGAGAAGGCCGCGCGCCGGCTGCCCTTCTCCCAGTTCGTGATCGACGGCGAGGCCGTGGTGCACGACGCGCGCGGCATACCGAACTTCTCGCTGCTGCAGCAGCGCGCGCGACTGCGGGGTTCGGTGGAGGTGTCCCGCGCCCTCAACGCGCTGCCGGTCACCTACTACGCGTTCGACCTGCCCCAGTCCCTGGGTCACGACCTCCGTGAACTGCCGCTCCTCGCCCGCAAGGACCTCCTGCAGGCGATGCTGCCGTCCACGGGACCCGTGCGTTACTCCGAGCACATCGAGGGGTCCGGCATCCGGGTGTTCGAACACGTGCGCAGCCTCGGGCTCGAAGGCGTGGTGGGGAAGCGCGCCGACAGCGCGTACCGCGCCGGCCGTTCAGACGCCTGGGTGAAGGTCCGCACCGAGCGCACGGGCGACTTCGTCATCGCCGGCTGGGCCCCCAACAAGTCGAACGCGGACGACCTCGGCGCCCTGGCGCTCGCCGAGTACCGCGGCGCGGAACTCACGTTCTGCGGACGCGTGGGCGCCGGGCTGAACGCCCAGGCCCGCGCGGGCATCGGCGCGCTGCTCGAGGGCCTCGCGCCGTCGGAGGCCCTTGCCGACGACCGGGAAGTCCATTGGGTCGCACCAACGCTCGTGTGCGAGGTCGCCTACAAGGAGTACACCCTCGACGGCCGGTTGCGGCAGCCGGCCTTCCGGCGCCTCCGCGACGACAAGCCCCCGGCGGACTGCATCGGCCACTTCGACGACCCCGCCCCCGTCGAGGTCGAAGCGGCGGTGCGGCACACCGTCGCCGTCACCAACCGCGACAAGGTCTTCTTCCCCGAGAAGGACCTCACCAAGGGCCATCTCGTCGACTACTACGAGCGCATCGCCCCGTGGATGCTGCCCTACCTCCGCGACCGGCCCCTCGTGCTCACCCGCTTCCCCGACGGCATTCACGGCAAGTCCTTCTACCAGCGCGACGCTCCCGACTTCGTGCCCGAGTGGGTCAAGCGCACCGCGCTCTGGACCGAGACCGAGGAGCGGGACATCAACTACTTCATGGTGGAGGACGCGGCGTCGCTGAAGTACCTCGCCAACATGGGGGCCATCCCCATCCACGCGTGGCACAGCCGCATCGACCGGCTGGAGCACCCGGACTGGTGCGTGCTCGACCTCGACCCGAAGGACGCGCCGTTCGCCGACGTGATCGCCGTCGCGAAAGAGATCCGCGTGCTCCTCGACGAGATCGAGCTGCCCGGATACCTGAAGACCAGCGGCGCCAGCGGGCTGCACATCCTCATCCCCCTCGACCGCCGCCTGACCCACGACCAGTCGCGCACGCTGGGGGAACTGCTCGCGCGCGTCGTGGTGACCCGCCTGCCCGAGATCTGCACGATCGTGCGCGCCGTCCGCAAGCGCGAGAGCAAGGTCTACATCGACTACATGCAGAACCGCCACGGGCAACTGATCGTCGCGCCGTTCTCGGCGCGCGCGGAGCCCGCCGCGTCGGTCTCGATGCCGCTCAGGTGGTCCGAACTGAACGGCCGCCTGAG
>JAJDTI010000051.1 GCA_022827245.1 Pseudomonadales bacterium
GCTCTTCATGTCCTCCGAGGACGCCCCGAACGGCGTCGTCATCCACGCCTCCGGCGGGACCTTCTCCATGTCGCAGATCGTCGTCAACGAGCCCATCGAACTCGGGTCGGACGCCGTCTACGAGGACCTCGAGCCCCTGCGCGACCGGCTGATGGACATGACCGGAGCCAAGCCGCGCGAACGGCGGCGGCCGCGGCGGCGGGGCTGATCACGGCTGTTCAGGCCGGCGCACCGACAAGCATGGAAGGCACGAAACAGCCCCAGAGTGCCTTGGAGCCTCAACGACGAGATTCCCCGTTTACCCCGCCGAATCCGACGGAGTACGACTCCGATTGGCACGAGAGGATCGAGATAGCCAAAAGGGCCCACGAGGAAGGGCGCAAGACCCGAGAGGGCAAGCCGGCGACATTCTCGAGCCAACTTCCCGTGAAGTAGCTTCAATGGAAGCAACCAGGGGTGAGCAACTCAGAGGGACGGAGCCCACTCTTCGAGGCACAGAACGCGCACCGTTACGAGCGGCAAGAGATCACAGCGTCACACGTGCATGTGCCCACGCCGTGAGGTCCACCGGGAATGGGAGGCCGTCTTGACGAACCCACTGCGCATAGGCGTCTGCTACGACTTCCGCAACCCGCCGGACTCCGGCGTCAGCGACCGCACGCTGTACGCCGAGATCCTCGAACAGGTCCAGTGGCTCGACCGGCTGGGCGCGGACCTCGTGTGGTTCACCGAGCACCACTTCGTCGAGGACGGCTACCTGCCGAGCTGGGTCCCGGTCGCCGGGGCGATGGCGGCGGTGACTTCCCGGGTCCGTTTCGGCACGGACATCTGCCTTGCGCCCTTCAATCACCCGATCCGCCTGGCGGAAGACCTCGCCGTCCTGGACAACCTCTCCGGCGGGCGCGTGGAAGTGGGGCTCGGCATGGGGTACGCGCCGCACGAGTTCCGGGGCTTCGGCTTCCCCGTCTCGCGCCGGCTCTCGTTGACGAACGAGTGCGTGGAGGTGCTGCAGCGCTGCTTCACAGGGGAGCGGTTCAGCTACGCGGGCAAACGCTACCGGTTCGAGGACGTGGTCATCACGCCCGGCTACGTGCAGGAAGGGGGTCCGCCCCTCTGGCTCGCCGCGATGTCCGAAGCGGGCGCGCTGCGCGCCGCGCGGTACGGCACGCACTTCCTGCCGCAGGGACCGCGCGCTACCTTCGACCGGTGGCGCAAGGCGCTGACGGAGAGCGGCCGCAAGCCGGCTGACCACCGGGTCGGCATCATCCGCAGCATCCTCGTCACCGACGACCGCAACACGGACTGGCCCGTCGTGCGCGCCGCCGAGCGCTACCGGATGGAGCTCTACCGGCGGTTCTTCGAAGAGAGCGGCGAGGGGTTCGGTCCAGGCGACGTCGAGCCGATCCCGCAGACGTGGGTGGTCGGCAACGCGGACGACTGCGTGGAACAGCTCGGCGCCTTCATTGACGAGTTCGGCATCACCGACATCGTGACGATGGCCGTGCCGCCCGGCCTGCGCGCGGAACGCATGGGGGACAGCCTGGAGCGGCTGTTCTCGGAGGTGGTGCCCCGGCTCAAGGCCAGGGGCCGTGCGGCCGGGTGACCCGCCGGTTCAGCAGGCCGCCGCCTTCTCGAGGTCCAGTTCCCGCTCGTTCGCGAAGTCCAGCGCCGCGTTCGCCTTGACCCGGTTCGCCCGCGCCAGGGTCGAGAGCGCGGCGAAGGCGATCCACTCCCGCGACACCTCGAAGTAGTCCCGGAGCGACTCCCGGGACTCCGAGAGGCCGAAGCCGTCGGTCCCGAGCACCGTGTACTCGCCCGGGAACCACCGCGAGATCGACAGCGGCAGCGACTTCATGTAGTCCGAGGCCGCCACGAACACGCCCTCCTCCCCGGCCAGGACCTCCTCGACGTAAGGACGCGTCTCGGCGCCCCCGACGCTCAGCATCTGCTCGCGCTCGGCGAGGGTGCCCTGGCGCGCGAGCTCGTTGTAGCTGGTCACGCTCCAGACATTCGCCGGGATCCCGAGTTCGCCCAGGATGTCCGCCGCCGCCAGGGTCTCCATCATGATCGCTCCGCTGCCCAGCAGGTTGACCTGCGCCCCCTCCGCCCGCCGGAAGCAGTACATCCCGGCCACGATGCCTTCCTCCGCCCCCTCCGGGATCGGCGGCATGACGTAGTTCTGGTTCGTGACCGTCACGTAGTAGAAGACGTCCTCGAACTCGCCGTACATGCGCCGGATGCCGTCCCGGACGATGACCGCGAGTTCGTAGGCGAACGCCGGGTCGTAGCTCACGAGGTTCGGCACCGTGGACGCCATCACGTGGGAGTGACCGTCCTGGTGCTGCACCCCCTCGCCGTTCAGGGTCGTGCGGCCGGAGGTGCCGCCGAGCAGGAAGCCCTTGCACATCATGTCGCCGCACGCCCAGATCATGTCCCCGACGCGCTGGAAGCCGAACATCGAGTAGAAGATGTAGAACGGGATCATGGGCAGGCCGTGGTTGGCGTACGCCGTGCCGGCCGCGAGGAACGACGCCATCGCGCCCGTCTCGCAGATGCCTTCCTGCAGGATCTGGCCGTCCTCCGCTTCGCGGTACGGCGCGATCGTCCCGGCGTCCACGGGCTGGTAGCGCTGGCCTTCGAGGGAGAAAATCCCGGCCTGCGGGAAGAGCCCGTCCATGCCGAACGTGCGCGCCTCGTCCGGCACGATGGGCACCACGTAGCGCCCGAGCCCGTCGTAGCGCAGCAGCTTCTGCAGCATCCGCACGACGGCCATCGTGGTCGAGACCTCGCGCTTGCCGGAGCCGCGCAGCATGTCCGAGAAGAACTCGAGCGGCGGCGCCTCGAGCCGCTCGCAGCGCACTTCGCGCGCCGGCAGGGGCCCGCCCAGCGCCTCGCGCCGCGCCTTCAGGTAACCGATCTCTTCGCTGTCGTCCGGGGGCCGGTAGAACTCCGCCGCGACGATCGCTTCGTCGGAGAGCGGGATGCCCAGCCGGCCCGCCAGTTCCCGGCGCTCGTCGGAGGACAGGTGCTTCTTCTGGTGGACGGTGTTGCGTCCCTCGGACTTGGGCCCGAGGCCGTCTCCCTTGACGGTCTTGAGCAGGATCACGCAGGGCTTGCCCTTCACCTCCGTGGCCTGTTGGAGGGCCGCGTAGACCTTGTGCCGGTCGTGACCGCCGCGCTTGATGGTGCGGATCTCCTCGTCGTTGAGGGAGTCCATCAGTTCCCGCAGTTCGGGAAAGTCCTCCACCCAGTGCTCGCGCACCACGTCGCCGGGCGAGACCGTGTAGAACTGGTAGTCGCCGTCGACCGCCTGTTCCATCCGCGCCTGCAGGATGCCCTTCGTGTCGCGCTCGAAGAGCACGTCCCAGCCGCCGCCCCAGATGACCTTGATGACGTGCCAGTCCGCGCCGCGGAACGCGCGCTCGAGTTCCTGGATGATCTTGCCGTTGCCCCGCACGGGGCCGTCGAGCCGCTGCAGGTTGCAGTTCACGACCACGACGAGATTGTCGAGGTGCTCCCGGGCGGCGATGTCGATGGTGCCGAGGACTTCCGGTTCGTCCGACTCGCCGTCGCCGATGAAGTTCCAGATCTTGCCGCCGTTGCGCGGCTTCAGGCCCCGGCTCTCGAGGTACTTCGCGAACCGCGCCTGGTAGATGGCGCTCGGTGTCGACAGGCCCATGCTCGCGCAGGGCATCTGCCAGAAGTCCGGCATCCGGCGGGGATGCGGGTAAGAGGGCAGTCCCCCCTCGGCCGCGAGTTCACGGCGAAAGTTCCTGAGCTGGTCGAGGTCGAGCCGGCCTTCGAGCCAGGCCCGCGCGTACACGCCCGGCGACGTATGCGCCTGGAAGTGGACCTGGTCGCCGCCGTAGTCGGGGCCCGGCGCCCGGAAGATGTGGTGGAAGCCGACCTCCATCATGGTCGCCGCGGACAGGTAGGTCGCGATGTGACCGCCGACGCCGGAACCGGAGTCGTAGGCCTGCAGGACCATCGCCACGGCGTTCCAGCGCAGGATGTTCTCGATGCGCGTCTCGACGTCGATGCTGCCGGGGTAGGGCGGCTGCTCGGACAGCGGGATCGTGTTGCGGTAGGGGGTGTTGAGCGCGGCGTCCGTCAGCACGACGCCCCGGCGGGAGAGCGCGTCCTGAAGTCTCCGCAGCAGCGCTTTCGTGCCTTCCGGGCCGTGTTCGTCGAGTACGCCGTCGAGCGCCTCGAGCCACTCGCGCTGCTCGATCTCCCAGTCGTCGCCGCGTTCCGCCATGCGCCGGAGAATAGCGCGAAACGCGGGGCGGTTTCCCGG
>JAJDTI010000066.1 GCA_022827245.1 Pseudomonadales bacterium
GCAACTCGCCCTGCCGTCCGTGCTCCAGCAGGACCGCATCGCCCTGGGGAACCTCGTCAACCGCATCGTGGCGTTCGACGAAGTCATCGGCTGCAGCGTCTACACCGTGGACGGACGCACGCTGGCCTTCGCCGGCGAGGAAGCGAACCTGCCCGGGTTCCGCCACTACACCGCGCCCATCGCGGTCGAGGACACCCTGGCCGGCTACGCCCGGGTGGTGCTGGTACGCGACCGCTTCATGCCGGGCACCGCCGACCTCGTGGTCGCCGCCTGGCCCGTGGTGCCGGCCGCGTTCGTCGTCGCCGGCGCCATGGTGCTGCTGCGCCGCCGCGCCATGCGCGGGGAGCCGCCCCCGGCCCGCGACGCGGCGCAGGCGAGATTCGTGCTCGTTGCGAACCTGTTCAACCACGGCAGCCTGCGCGAGATGCGCAAGAAGACCGTGCTCGCCCAGGCCCTGGAGCACGCGCTCGGGGTCGCCGACGCGCACGGGGGACGCGCCCGGACGCTCCCCGGCGCCCGCATCCTGATCGGGTTCGAGGACCGCCCGGACGCGGACCGGGCCTTCGAGGTGATCGCCGCGGCGGTCGCCTTCGGACAGAGCCTCGACACTCCGTCTTCCGGCGGTTACGCGGCGCCCCCACCGAGCTTCCGGTTCGGGCTGCACCTCGGAGAGGACGCCGAGGGCGCCGGTGCGGCGGAGTCGGCCCACGTCTCCGACGCCGTGCTGCTGTCCGCCTTGGCGCCCGATGGCCGGCTCGCCATCAGCCAGGACGTCTTCGAGCGGATCGAGCGCCCCGAACGGCTGGAGATCGACGAGGCCTCCGACCTGTCGCAGGCCGCCCTGACCGGCACGACCCTCGGACGCTGCCGCATCGTGAACGCGGTGGCGGCCGCCCCGGCATCGGAGACGGACGCTACTTTCCGGCTGACGTGACCGGCGGTTCCGGGCGCCCCTGGACCTCGAGGGACTCGACCCGCTGAAACCCCCGCGGCAGTTTGCGGCCCCGGCGCCCGCGCTCCCCGAGATACGCCGCGAGGTCCCGGAACCGCAGCCGCAGGTGGCGCGCTCCGGCCCGCACGATCAGGTGGTCCGTCTCCGCGATGGCCACCGCTCCCACCATGCGTTCCTCTCCCGCCCGATAGATGCGCGCGGGGATGTCGATGAGCTTGTTGCCCTTGCCGCGCGTCAGCACCGGCACGTCCGCGGCCGGGAACACCAGCAGCCGGCCCTGGTCCGTGGCCGCCGCGATCCGGCTCCTGCCGGAGGCCGCCGAGGGAGCCAGGGCCGTGCCGGTCTCCGGGACGTTGAGCGCGGCCTTGCCGGCGCGGTTCTTCGTCGCCATGTCGCCGACACGGGCGATGAAGCCGTACCCCGCGTCAGACGCTAGCAGGACGGTCGCGTCCGCGGTCGCCAGGAAGGGCGCCACGAAGCGCGCGCCTTCGGGTGGATTCAGGCGTCCCGTCAGGGGTTCGCCCTGGCCGCGCGAGGAAGGCAGTTCGTGCGCCGCGACGGAGTACGCCCGACCCGTGGAGTCGAAGAAGAGCAGGGTGTCGCTGGTCCGGCCGCGCGCCGCCGCCCCGAACGCGTCGCCGGACCGGTAGGACAGGGACTCCGGGTCGAGGCCGTGGCCCTTGGCCGACCGCACCCAGCCCTTCTCCGACAGGATGACGGTCACGGGCTCGTTGGAGATCAGGTCCTCCGCAGTGAATGCGCGGGCCGGCGCGGCCCCGACCAGTTCCGAGCGGCGGTCGTCGCCGTACGTCTCCGCGTCCTCCGTGAGCTCGCGCTTGATGAGCGTCTTCATCCGCGCCCGCGAGCCGAGCGTGCGGGTCAGGTCCTCGCGCTCCGCACCAAGCGAAGCCCGCTCCTCCTGCAGACGCGTCTCCTCGAGCCGCGCGAGCTGGCGCAGCCGCAGGTCGAGGATCGCGACCGCCTGTGCCGAAGTGAGCCCGAAACGTTCGATCAGGCGGGCCCGGGGTTCGTCCTCCTCGCGGATGATCCGGATGACCTCGTCGAGGTTGCGGTATGCGATGAGGAGCCCGTCGAGGAGGTGCAGCCGGTCGTCGATGCGTTCGAGCCGGAAAGTGAGCCGTCGCCGGACCGTCTCGCGGCGGAACTCCAGCCACTCGGAGAGCATCTCGACCAGGCCCAGGACCTTCGGTTTCTGGTCCAGGCCGATCACGTTGAAGTTGACCCGGTAGCTCCGCTCGAGGTCCGTGGACGCGAAGAGGTGGCTCATCAGCCGTTCCACGTCCACCCGGTTCGAACGCGGCACCAGGACGAGCCGCGTGGGCGTCTCGTGGTCCGACTCGTCGCGCAGGTCGACGAGCATGGGCAGCTTCCTGGCCTGCATCTGCTCGGCGACCTGCTCGAGCACCCGCGCCGGCGACACCTGGTAGGGCAGCGCCGTGATGACGATCTCCCCGTTCTCGACGACATGACGCGCCCGCGCGCGCACCGAGCCACGGCCGGTCTCGTAGGTCTCGAGAAGTTCCTCCGGGGGCGTGACGATGATCGCCTCGGTCGGGAAGTCGGGACCCCGCACGTGGTCCATGAGGTCGCGCGCACTGGCCCGCGGCTCGTCGAGCAGCCGGATGCACGCGCTCGCGACCTCGCGCAGGTTGTGCGGGAGCACGTCGGTGGCCATGCCCACGGCAATGCCGGTGCTACCGTTCAGCAGGACCAGCGGCACCCGCGCCGGCAGGAGTTCCGGCTCGTCGATGGTGCCGTCGAAGTTCGGCGCGAAGTCGACCGTGCCCTGGTCGACTTCGGACAGCAGCAGTTCGGCGAATCGCGACAGCCGCGACTCCGTGTAGCGCATGGCCGCGAAAGACTTCGGGTCGTCGGGCGCACCCCAGTTGCCCTGTCCCTCGATGAGCGGATACCGGAACGAGAACGGCTGGGCCATCAGCACCATCGCCTCGTAGCAGGCGCTGTCGCCGTGGGGATGGAACTTGCCGAGGACGTCTCCGACCGTGCGCGCCGACTTGGCGAACTTGGCCGCCGCCGACAGGCCGAGTTCCGACATCGCGTAGACGATGCGCCGCTGTACCGGCTTCAGGCCGTCGCCGATGTGGGGCAGCGCCCGGTCGTTGATGACGTACATCGAGTAGTCGAGGTACGCCTTCTCCGTGTACGCCCACAGGGGCATGACCTCGGCACCGTTGCCCGGCGCGCCGCCGTCCGGCGGCCCGGTCGTTCCGGCGCTCACGCGAGCACCGCCTGGTCGCCCTTGCGTTCGAGCCAGCCGCGGCGGTCGGCCGCGCGTTTCCTCGCCAGCATCATGTCCATGATCTCCCGAGTCTTGTCCGCGGCGTCCATCGAGAGACGCACGAGGCGCCGCGTGTCGGGCGCCATCGTCGTCTCGCGCAACTGGACGGGATTCATCTCGCCGAGGCCCTTGAAGCGCTGCACCACGGGCTTGCCGCGCTTCTTCTCCGCGGCGATGCGGTCGAGCACGCCCTCCTTCTCCGCCTCGTCGAGGGCGTAGAACACTTCCTTGCCGACGTCGACCCGGTAGAGGGGCGGCATCGCGACGTACACGTGCCCCTCCTCCACAAGCGCCGGGAAGTGCCTGAGAAACAGCGCGCAGAGGAGCGTCGCTATGTGGGCGCCGTCGGAGTCGGCGTCGGCCAGGATGCAGACCTTCCCGTAGCGCAGGCCAGAGAGGTCGCGCGAGCCCGGCTCCACGCCGATGGCGAGCGAGATGTCATGCACCTCCCGGGACGCGAGCACCTCTCCGGCATCCACTTCCCAGGTGTTCAGGATCTTCCCGCGCAGCGGCATCACGGCCTGGAACTCCCGGTCGCGGGCCTGCTTGGCCGAGCCGCCGGCGGAGTCTCCCTCGACCAGGAACAGCTCCGAGCGCCCGGCGTCCTGGCCGGAACAGTCCGTCAGCTTGCCCGGCAGCGCCGGCCCGGACGCGATCTTCTTGCGCGCCACCTTGCGGCTCGCCTGGGCGCGCTTCTGCGCGTTCGCGATGGCGAGTTCCGCGAGCTTCGACCCCTCGGCCGGGTGCTCGTTCAGCCAGAGACTGAACGCATCCTTCGACACGCCGCCGATGAACGTGGTCGCCTGCCGCGAGGAGAGACGCTCCTTGGTCTGCCCGCTGAACTGCGGGTCCGCGAGTTTCGCCGACAGCACGTAGGCACACCGGTCCCACAGGTCGTCCGCCACCAGCTTCAGCCCCCGCGGGACGAGGTCCCGGAACTCGCAGAACTCCCGCAGCGCCTCGATCAGCCCGCTGCGCAGGCCGTTGACGTGGGTCCCGCCCAGGGGCGTCGGAATCAGGTTGACGTAGCTCTCCGCCACCAAGTCGCCGCCCTTGGGCGCACCTTCTGGACACCACTGCAGCGCCCAGGCGACCGCCTCCCGGTTGCCCTCCGCGTCATGCACGAACGGCTCCGCCGGAATCGGGTCGGGGGCGTCGCAGGTGTCGCCCAGGTACTGGGCCAGGCCCTCTTCGTAGTGCCAGGTCCAGCTCTCCGGCGCCTCTGTCTCGCGCTCTACCGACAGGCTTACGCGGAGCCCGGGGCACAGGACGGCCTTCGCGCGCAGGACGTGCCGGAGCTTCGGGAGGCTGACCCGGGGAGAGTCGAAGTAACCCGGGTCGGGCAGGAAGGTCACCCGGGTGCCGGTGTTCCGCTTGCCGACTTCGCCGACGGTCTCGAGCCGGGTCCTGCTGTGGCCGTGCTCGAAACGCTGGCGATGCACCCCGCCGTCGCGCTTGACCTCCACCTCGAGCCACGTCGAGAGCGCGTTGACGACGGATACGCCCACGCCGTGCAGCCCGCCGGCGAAGCTGTAGTGCGCGTCGTCGAACTTGCCCCCGGAGTGGAGCTTCGTGAGGATCAGTTCGACGCCGGTGACCTGGTGCTCCGGGTGGACGTCTACCGGCATGCCACGACCGTCGTCGATGACCTCGATCGCGCCGTCCGCGCGCACCGTCACCTCGACTTCCCGGGCGTACCCGGCGAGGGCCTCGTCGACCGCGTTGTCGACGACCTCCTGGACGAGGTGGTTGGGGCGGGCCGTGTCCGTGTACATGCCGGGGCGGCGGCGCACGGGGTCGAGCCCGGAGAGGACCTGGATGGATTCGGCGGAATAGGCGTTGGGCATGAACTCAGGCGTGGTTGGAGCCGGCGCCCGAAGGCGCCGGCCGGGACGGCAGACGGCCGACACGCGTCTCGATGGCGCCGTCGGCGTGCAGGGTGAGCCAGCGCCACCCGGGCGCGGCATCGTCGAGGGTGAAGCGTTCCGAGCCCGGCGCGAACTGGAAGCACGTCGAGGGGGAAGCCAGGATACGAAGGCGTCCCACGCGCTGGTCAACCTCCTGGTGGACGTGTCCGCCAAGGTATCCCCGCACCCGGTCGCACTCGCCGAGCAACCCGAGCAAGGCGTCCGCGTTGGCGATCCGGTGCTCGTCGAGCCAGGGCGCGCCGACGTCGACCGGGCAGTGGTGACCGACCACCAGCGCATGGCGGCCGGCCGACCCCGCCGCGGACAGCGCCTCCTCCAGGCGACGCAGCTCGCCCTCGCCGACCACGCCGTCCACCCGGTGGTCGATGTGCGTATCCACGCCGAGCACGTCCCATGCGCCGAGGCGCAGGGGCCGCGTGGGAAGGATCCCGAGAAAGGGCTCGCCCAGGTCGTGATTGCCCGGCACGCAGAGGCACGGGCCCGCGAACCGGGACTGCACGGTTTCCAGGAAACGGCGGTAGGTGGCCACCTCGCCCACCTGCGCGAGGTCCCCCGAGGCGATCAGCGCATCCGGCGTCCCCTCGCGGAACGCGTGGTCGAGGACGGCGTCGAGGGTGTCTTGGGTGCGGACGCCGAGGAGCGATTCGTCCGGCGCCGGAAACAGGTGCGTGTCGGTGACCTGCAGTACTTTCAGCGTCATTCAGCGCCCGGCAGGGGTGCGACGGGGAGGCTGCCGAACCGGCGAAAGAGTCGTCCGGACCGCCGGCGGCCGCGTGCGTCAGGCAACGATCGGCTGCTCGCTCGAGACGCCATGCTCCAGGCAGACGCCGAGGAACTCGCCCAGGAAGCGGTTGACCTGGGCCTTCTCGTCGGGATGCCGCATGCGCGCGTTCGGATACTCGTACACGGCGTGAAAGCCGCGCTGGTTCTGGTATTCAATGACTTCCGCGGCCTTCGCATCGTGGTAGATGCGGATCGAGAGCCGGGTCTCCGCGAGGCCCGGGATTTCCTGCCCCGAGCCCTGTCCCGAGTCGTGTCCCGAGTCGTGCCCAGAGGCCGGCGGCGGATCCTGGACGATGTTGACCACGGTGGTGTAGGGGCAGCGTTGGGCGACCTCGAAGCGCACCTTCGGTTCGCTCTCCCCGAGGCGCAGGCTGAACGTGCGCCGGTCGGCGTCGGGGAGATCGGGGAGCAGCCGCATCAGCCGGGCGTAGTTCGCCTCGCACTCCGCGATGTGCGCACCGAGATCGATGTTGTACCGCCGCCGCTTCACAGGACCTCTTGCCGATTCTCCCTTGCCGGAACACCGTTGCGAGCCAGCTATCCCAACCCGAACCGGGGAGAGTTTACCCAGACCGGCGCGACGAATAAAACGGCTTCGGCCGTAGAAGGGGCATGGCCAGCCACGCAACACCGATGCAACGCTCGACACGCGCCGAACCGACCACCGAACGGGCGCCCCACGCGACAGTCCCCGAGGCGACTTTGGTAGACTGCCCGCTCCCCCGACGGCTCTCGCTCAAGTCGCGCAAAAGGTACTCGTGGACATGAAGAACCCTGCCCCGCAGCCGCCGCCCGCGGCCCGGCCGCGCACGACGCACACGCCCTGGCGGCTCCCCTGGCGGTTCAGTGTCGCCATCGGCATCTTCGCGTGGCTGACGGCCGCTCCGAACGCCGCCGCGGACAGCATCCAGGCGCTCTACGAGGCGGCCAAGGCGAACGACCCGATACTGGGTGGGGTCTACGCAAGCTACCAGTCGCGCAAGACCCAGGTCACGCTCGCCCGCTCCCAGCTCCTTCCCAGCATCGAACTGAACGGGTCGAAGAACGAGAGCCGGCAGGAGCACACCCTCGCGCCAAACTTCGGCGGCATGACCGTCGTGGACAACTCCGGGAGCCAGCGGTGGTCCGTGGACCTCAGCCAGACGGTCTTCGACGCGCAACGCTGGTTCGACTTCCGCAGCGCACAGGCCCAGGGGGCCCAGGCGGACCACGACCTGGCCAATGCCGAACAGGACCTCATCGTCCGCGTGTCCTCGGCCTACCTCAACGTGCTGCGCGCACAGGCGCTCCTCGAGGCGGCGCAGGCCGAAGAGGAAGCGGTGGCGCGCCAGATGGAGCAGGTGCAGCAGCGGTTCGACGTCGGCCTCGTCGCGATCACGGACGTGCTCGAGGCCACCGCCGCCCACGATGCCGCGGTGGTCCGGCGGATCCAGGCCGAGGGCGACCATGACGTCTTCTTCGAGACGCTGCGCACGCTCACCGGCGTCGCCCATTCCGAGGTCGACCGGCTGGACAGCGCCCTGCCCATCGTCGACCCCGAGCCGATGGACGAATCCCAGTGGGTCGAGGCAGCGCTCTCCTCCAACCCGACCGTCCTTGCAGCGCGGGAGGCACTGAAGGCGGCCGAACGCTCGCGGCGCGCGACCCTCGGTCGGCTCCTGCCCACGGTGGATCTCTCCATCTCGCACGGTTCGTCGCAGCTCGACCCGGGCGGGCTGGGTTTCGCGAGAGAGAGCGAGGGACAGACCTACGCCCTCCGCTTCAACATGCCGCTCTACCACCCGGCCATCGTTCCGGGCATCAGGGACCTCGGCTACCGGGTCGAGCAGGCCCGCCAGGGCGTCCTGGAACGGGAGGTCACGGTCACCCGCGACACGCGCAACCTGTTCCGCGCCGTCGCGACCGACGTGGTGCGGGTGAAGGCCCGCATCCGCGCGATCAAGTCGGCCGAGTCCGCCCTCGAAGCCACCCAGACCGGCTACGAGGTCGGCACCCGCAACATCGTCGACGTGCTGCAGGCCCAGCAACGCCTCTTTGCCTCCCAGTTCGACTATGCGGACTCCCGCTACAACTACGTGCTCGACCTGCTCCGGCTCAAGCAGAGTTCCGGAACCCTGAACGAGTCGGACGTCCTGCAGCTCTCCGCCTTCAGCGACGCGGAGAACCCGGTCGTGCGCGTGCTCGGCCTGTCGGGACGTTAGTCCGCACAAGAGCCTGCACATGCCGCACATGACCCCCGCGGAGCGCGACGCCTTCCTCGACACCCGGGGCGTGCTGATGCGTATCGGCTGCGTGCGTCCGGACGGCAGTCCCCTGGTCACGCCCATCTGGTTCATCCACCGGGACGGCGCCATCTGGTTCACGCCGCGGGCGCGATCCGAGTGGTTCGCCTGCCTGCGCGCGGACCCGCGGGTGTCGCTCAGCATCGACGAGGCGTCCCAGCCCTACCGCAAGCTCGTCGTCGACGGGGCGGCCGAACTCGTCCACGACGTGGGCGAGGACGACGTCTGGCGCGACCTCTACCGCGACATCGCGCGCCGCTACATCGATGACGACGCGGCGGAGGACTACATCCAGCGCACGATCCGCGAGCCCCGGGGCCTGTATCGCGTCCGGCTCGCGGAGGCGCGGGTGCGCAACTGGCGCATGCCCGTGCCGGGCGAACCCGTCGAGGGCATCTGGCACGACCGGTACTACGTCGGGGAAGGCAACAAGTAGCAGCGGGCGGCCCTCCGGCCTCCCCCCGAAGCTGGGCTCCCACCTTGACCACGCCCGAGCTGCACCTCGAGACCCTGTTCCGCATCGACCCGCGCGGACGCATCACCGGCACGCGGGAACCCGACTCGAGGCGCGGTCCCGTGTTCAAGCTCGTGCGCGGACCGACGCATTGTGTGTGGGCGGTACGGGCCGACACGCCAGCCCGGGTGGCGGCCGCATTGCACGACCTCGCCACCGAGGAGCGCCCGGGCGATGATCCCCGCCTTCCGCCGCTGCACGCAGACCGCTACCGTGCGCTGGCGGGCGAAGCGGTCGAATCCGGTCCCGCCTTCGCCTTTCCGGACGCCCTTCCGGAGGCCCGCGGGGTCGTTTTCCTCGACACCGTCGACCGGCTCGTCAGGCACTTTCCCGACTGGAGCCAGGCGGAGATGCCCGGACGCGCCCCGATCGCTGCCGTGGAACGCGACGGACACGCGGTCAGCGTCTGCTGTTGCGCCCGGCGGTCCGACGAGGCGGCCGAAGCGGGCCTCGACACCGCGGCCGCGTTTCGGCGCGCCGGCCTCGGAGCGCGCGTCACCGCGGCCTGGGCGACAGCGGTCCGCGCCTCGGGCCGGGTGCCGGTGTACAGCACGTCCTGGACCAACACCGCCTCGCTCGCGGTGGCAGCGAGGCTGAAGCTCGTCGTCTACGCCAACGCATGGAGCTTCAGCGACGGGCGCGAGAGGATGCCCGCGTACTCCGGCTGAACGATCCCGGCAGGAGCAGCCGCGCGGCCCGGCGCCCCCCTCAGCCCGGCGATCCTGTCCGGACCTGCAGCCGGGACAGCAGCCGCTCGCTCGCGCCCCGGTTGGCCGCCACGACGTTGCGCGCCTCCGTCCCCTCGAGCCGCCTCCGCCCGTCGTCCGCCAGCAGGCCCGCCGCCACGGACTGCAGATCTCCCGTGCCGACCATGTGCAGGCAGCCGGCCGCGGCGAACCGCTCCGCGATCTCCGTCCAGTTGAATCGGTGCGGACCCATCAGCATCGGGATGCCGTGCACGGCGGCCTCGATCGGATTGTGCCCCCCCACCGGCACGAGACTGCCGCCGACGAACGCGATGTCGGCCATGCCGTACAGGTACAGCAGCCGCCCCATCACGTCCGCCACGAGCACGTCCGCATCCGCCGGCACGGCGCCGCCCGCCGACAGTCGCGCCGCCGTCAGCCCACGCTCCGCGGCCAGTGCCAGGACGCGGTCCGCCCGGTCGGGATGCCGCGGCGCCAACACCAGCAACAGGCCGGGAGACCGCCGGATCAGCCCGACGTGCGCGTCGAGCACGATCTCGTCCTCCCCGGGATGCGTCGACCCCGAGATCCAGGCCCGCCGGTCGCCCAGCCAGGCCTCGCGGACCCGGCGCACCTCGTCCTCGAGGTCGTCCGGCACGGCCAGGTCGAACTTGATGCTCCCGGTCACCGCCAAGCGCTCGTGCGGCACGCCGAGGGCCTCGAACCGACGCGCCGTGTCGTCGTACTGGCAGATGACCTGCTCGACCTGCGACAGGGTCTGCCGCGTCCAGGGGCCCACGCGCGCATACCCGCGCGCCGAACGTTCCGAGAGCCGCGCGTTGATCAGCGACACCGGGGCGCCGGTGGCGCTCGTGGCGGCGATGAGGTTCGGCCAGAGTTCCGTCTCCATCAGGAAGAGGGCGCGCGGCCGCACGCGCCGCACGAACCGTCGCACGGCCCACGGGAAGTCGTAGGGCGCGTAGCAGTGGTCGACGATGTCCCCCAGGCGTTCGATGACCTGGGCGCTGCCGGCCGGCGTCATGGTGGTGACGAGGAAGCGGGCTTCGGGCAACCGGGCCCTGAGCGCACGGATGACGGGCGCGGCCCCGATGGTCTCCCCGGCGGAGACCGTGTGGAACCACACGACGTCGCGGCCGACGTGCGCCGGCACCCGCCCGAACCGCTCCGCACGACGCTCCGCGTACGCCGGTTCGCGGCGCGCCCGCACGAAGAGGCGCAGCCAGACGAAAGGCAGGGCCAGGCAGAGGAGGATGTTGTACGCGAAGCGCAGGAGCATGCCGCGCTTATACTTTCTGCCCCTCCGATGCTCAACGGGGCTCATGCGCCAGATGCGCAAGACCCGGGTCGACGTCACCCGCATGACGCTCCCCCGCCGCGCCCTCGGATCGACGGGGATCGAGGTTTCCGCGATCGGACTCGGCACGGTCAAGCTCGGCCGCAACAGCGGTCTGACCCTCGCTCCGTTCGCGATTCCCGGCACGCGGGCGGCCCGCGCCCTGCTCGACCGGGCGAGGGACCTGGGCGTGAACCTCCTGGACACCGCACCCGCGTACGGCGAGAGCGAGGCGCGGCTCGGCGAACTCCTCGACGGCACCCGCGACGGCTGGGTGCTCTGCACCAAAGCCGGCGAGTCCTTCGACGGCCGTCGTTCCCGCCACGACTTCGGGCCCGTAGCGCTGCGGCGGAGCGTCGAGGCGTCGCTCCGCCGGCTGCGGACGGACTACCTCGACATCGTGCTCATCCACTCGGACGGCCGCGACGTGGAGATCCTGCGCCGGTCCGACGCCCTCGAGACCCTCGATGCGCTGAAGCGGGAAGGCAAGATTCGCGCGTCCGGCTTTTCGCACAAGACCGAGGCAGGCGGCCGGCTTGCCCTCTCCCGCTGCGATGTGCTCATGTCCGCACTCAGTTTCGCGGACCGCCGGCAGATCGACGTCGTCCGCGACGCCGGCGAGAACGGCGTGGGAGTGCTGGTGAAAAAGGCCCTCGACAGCGGCCGGGCGTCGCCGGAGAGCCTGCGCTACGTCACCGGGCGGCCCGGGGTGTCGAGCGTCGTCGTGGGCACCGTCGACCCGGCCCATCTCGAGGCCGACATCGTAGCCGCCGGGTTCTGCCAGGAGCGACCGGCATGACATCCGCGGATGGCTCGATCCCGCTGTCCGAGCTCGCGGGACTCAGCGTGCACCGGCCGACGACGGTGGGGTGGGACGAGCGGACGCCCCCCAACGAGACCGTGGACGCGGACGGCAAGCCGAATCCCGACGACCGCCGCTTCGGCGTGCCCGACCCCCGTGCGCCGGCGCGCCGCGCGCCCGACGATCCGGAGGTGGTGGCGTTGCGGCGACATCTGCGCGCGAACAGCGGCATCCGGGGTCTCGAGATCTGCACGCCCGGCGAGCCGGACCGGGCCGCGCGGATCTTCCACCGCGACGGCTTCGTCGTGGTGCGGGACCTGTTGGACGCGACGCGCCTCTCGGCGTTCCGGGAGAGTTGCGCCAGGGTCCTGCGCGACATCCTCACGCCGCCCGGCCGCGACGGCCGCAAGTACCTGACGGAAACGGGTCGCCTGCCGCACCGCTACAGCTACGGCACGAGTTCCGCGTCGCGGCAGCTCATGCACGATCCCACCTGGGCGTCGATGATCGACCTGCCGACCACGGCGCCGCTGCTCGAGGCGATCTTCGGGACCGCGGACTACCTCGTGTGGGGCGGCGGCGGGGACCTGTGCCTGCCCGGCGCGATCGAGTACCAGCACCTGCACCGCGACTTCGCGGAAAACCACACGCTGCCGGCAGAGCGTCTCGCCCAGGCCCGCGCGCTCGGTATCCCCATCGAGATGCCTGCCGGCGCCGCCGAACCGGACCTTCCCACGCAGCGCCTGATCGTCGAGCGCACGCCGATGTTCGTCACGATCAACTTCCTGATGAGCGATCTCACGTGGGAGAACGGACCGATCCGGCAGATCCCCGGGACCCACACCACGCGGCAGCCGCCTCCGACGCCGGAGGAGGAGCCGGAGTGGATGCGTCTGTCGACGCTCGTCGGCGCGCCGGCCGGCGCGGGCGTGTTCCGGGACAACCGCGCCTGGCACGGGGCCACGCCCAACCTGAGCCGCGAAGTGCGCGCGCTGCCCAACATCGAGTACGTGGCGCCCTGGACGCCGCGGGAGACGTTTAAACCGACCATGCCCCACGCGCTCTGGAAGTCCCTGTCGCCGCGCGCCCGGCGCATGACCCGTCTCATCAGAGCGGAGCCCGGCGTGTGGCCGCCAGGCGCCGGCGTGATGCATCCGCTCGCCAGCGAGCGGAAACGGGCCGTTGAACGCATGCGACGCGCCGGCTGACACGCCGGCGCCCGGAAGGCTCCGTTTCAGGCGGACTTGATGCGATCGACGATCGAGGTCGTCGAGCAGTCCGGGAGCAGGCTCAGCACGCGCACCTCTCCGCCCCAACCCCGGACCAGTTCGGCGCCGACCACCGCGCTTTCGGCGTAGTCGCCGCCCTTCACCAGGACGTCCGGCCGCACGGATTCCAGGAGCGCTTCCGGCGTGTCCTCCGAGAACGGCGTCACCCAGTCCACCGCAGACAGCCCTTCGAGCACGCGCATGCGTCGCTCGAGCGCGTTCACGGGACGGCCCGGCCCCTTCAGACGGCCCGCCGAAGCATCGTCGTTGACGGCGACCACGAGCCGGTCGCCGAGTTCGCGGGCTTCTTCGAGGTACCCCACGTGACCGGCGTGCAGCACGTCGAAGCACCCATTGGTGAAGACGATCTTCTCGCCCCGGCCGCGCGCCAGCCCCACCGCCGCGAGCAACTGTTCCCGCGTCAGCACGCCCTCGTCCGGACGCTCCGCGGCGGCGATCGCCTGGTTGATCTCCGGGGCCGTGACCGCCGAAGTGCCCATCCTCGCGCACACCAGTCCCGCCGCCAGGCTAGCGACGCGGGCGCTCGCCACGACGTCCCAGCCCAGTCCGAGGCCGACCGCGAGCGCGGCCGCCACGGTGTCCCCCGCCCCCGTGCGGTCGTACACCTCGACATCGCTCGCGGGCAGGTGACGGACGCGCCCGTCGCGGTCGATCACCGTCGACCCCTCGCCGCCGCGCGTGACGACCAGGGCCTCGACGTCCGCCCGGCGGACCTCGGCCAGGGCGCGCTCGGCGAAGTCGGCCTCATCGCTCCAGGCCCCGGCCGCCTGCTCGAATTCCGCCCGATTGGGCTTGAGCACCCGCGCCCCGGCGTAGCGGGAGAAGTCCTTGTGCTTCGGGTCCACGACGACGAAGGCGCGGGCACGGCGCGCAGCCGCGACCAGGGCTTCCGGACGATCCACCGTACCCTTGTCGTAGTCCTCGATGACGAGTACGTCGGCGGCGGCGACGCAGTTCCCGACGCGGGTCGCGACCTCCGCGCCCACGCCCTCGGGGAGCGGCTCCTCGAAGTCCGCGCGGAGGAGCTGCTGGCGCTGGCTGACAACGCGGAGCTTGCGCGTGGTCTCCCAGCCCGGCACCTCGACCAGGTCGCACGCGACGCCCGCGGCTTCCAGGGTCGCGCGCATGTCCCGCGCCGCCGCATCGGTCCCCACCGCACCGACCAGCGTGCAACGCGCGCCCATCGCGACGACGTTGAGCGCCACGTTGGCCGCCCCGCCGGGGCGGTCCTCCGCAGCCACGACGTCGACCACCGGCACGGGGGCCTCCTGGGAGATGCGCGCGGCCTCGCCGAACCAGTACCGGTCGACCATCACGTCGCCCACGACGACGATCCGCGTCGGCGAAACCGGAGGCAGCATCTCGGCCATCCGCCGATGTTAGCAGCCTGTCGGGCTACGACCGCGAGGGAGGACCGCGAAGGACGCGAAGGAGAGGACGCAAACGGGTACAGTGCCGGGCTCATGGCAGTGCCGGCTTCACACTTGGCCGCGCCGCGGCACTGGCCCCTCTGGGTCGGCGTCGGACTCGCGTGGCTCGCGTGCCGGCTCCCCGTGCCCTGGCAGGCCGCGGTGGGACGCGGTCTCGGGCGGCTCGCCTGGCGCGCGGGCGGACGCCGCCGGCGCATCACGGAAACCAACATCGACCTGTGCTTTCCCGAGCTGTCCGAGCGGGAACGCGCCGGCCTCGTGCGGCGGACATTCCAGGCGTGCGGCATCGGACTGATGGAGACCGTCCAGGCCTGGCTCGGCCGCATCGACGCGGTGGCCGACCGACTGGAGTGTGACGGTCTGGACGTGCTCGTCGAGGCGCAGGCGGAGGGACGCGGCGTCCTCCTCGCCGGCGCCCACTTCCTGACCCTCGACTTCACCGGCGCGCTCCTGGCGTCCCGCGTTCCGTTCGACGTCGTGTACCGCGGCCACCGCAACCCGGTCATCGAGTGGCTCATGGTGCGGGGCCGGAGACGGCACTACGGGACGGTGATCGAACGACACGACCTGCGCCGGGCCGCGCGGCGGCTGCGCGACGGGCATGTCGTGTGGTACGCGGCGGACCAGGACTACGGCCGCCGGCACTCCGTGTTCGCGCCGCTGTTCGGAGTGCCCGCCGCCACGGTCGTCGCCACCGCGCGGCTGGCCCGCATGGGCGGCTCGCCCGTCGTCTTCTACAGCCACTTCCGCGACGAAGAGACGCGCACCTGGTCGGTGCGTTTCCAGCGCGTCGACGACTTTCCCTCCGGGGACGACGAGGCGGATGCGGCCCGGCTCAACGGGATGCTCGAAGCCGAGATCCGGCGCCACCCCGAGCAGTACCTCTGGCTGCACCGCCGCTTCAAGACCCGGCCCGATGGCATCGAGTCGCCCTACGGGTCGTGGGCCCGCCGGCGCAAGCGGCGCAGGCGCCGTCGCTCATCATGACGATCGACCCCGTCGCCGCCGGATTTCGCCAAGGCGGATCGACACAGGATCGACACGGCCCTTTCCCGTTCCCGTCCTTTTGGGCAGACTGAACGCCGACACCGGAACGGCCAGGGGTGCAGGTGCGCTCCACGCGATACCGTCGAACCGATTTTGGGAGAACGCCCGCATGTTGAGATTCGCCGAAGAGGTCATGCTGCTCCTGCTGCACGACGAGAACGGAAAGTTCACGCGGGTGCCGGACTGGTCGCTCCGTTACGCCCTGGGAGGCAGCGTCCTGATGGATCTGGAACTCGAGAACCGGATCGACACGGACCTCGAGAAGCTGATCCTCGTGGATCCCACGCCGGCGGGCGACAGCCTGCTGGATCCGACCCTGGCGGAGATCGCGGACGCCCGCGAAAGCCACGACGCCCGCTACTGGGTCGAACGCGCGGCCGGCCGTGCCGACGAGATCCGTGAAGACGCCCTCGCGCGGCTCGTCGAAAAAGAGATCCTCACGCAGCGCGAGGACCGTTTCCTGTGGGCGTTCCGCTCGCGGCGCTATCCGGTCATCGACGGCAAGGCCGAGCGCGAAGTGAAACTCAGGATCATGGGCGTGCTGTTCAGCGACGACCTCCCGGACCCGCGCGACTTCGTCATCATCTGCCTCGCGCAGGCGTGCGGCATCTTCAAGAGCATGCTGTCGCCGCGCGAACTGGACAGCGTCGCCGCGCGGATCGAGCAGATGCGGCGCATGGACCTCATCGGCCAGGCGGTGTCGAACGCGATCTGGGACATCGAGTCCTCCCTGGCGATGGCGGTGCAGCCGCACGCGTTCTGACTTCGCCGATGGCCCCAAGCATCTCCGACCGCAGGGGTGTTTGGGTGACCCGGCTGCTGCATGACCGCGCACGCACGGGGGACCTCCTCGTCCTCCTGGCGTTTCTCGCGGTCCTGACCGCCCCGCTGCCCGCCATCCCCCGGCTGGTCACTTACGTGCTCGGCATTCTCGTGCTGTGCGGCCCGCCCCTCTGGCGCGCCGCGGCCGACTCCCGGCTGGCGGCGTGCGCCGCCGCCCTGCTCGCCTACCTCGTCCTGACGAGCCTCTGGTCCGAGGACTTCGGCGCCACCGACGCCCTCAGGATGGCCGTCCGGGCCCTGGTGCTCTGCTGCTTCGTGCTCGCGTTCGCGGACGCGGTCGCCCGCGGCGCCGCCCACGAACGCATCGGCCGGTGGTTCGCACTCGGGGGAGGACTCGTCGCGGCCGCGGCCATCGGTCACTTCCTGCTCGACCCACCGCCGGAAGGCCGCTTGCACGGTCTCGGCCGCGTGCACAACTCCGTCACCGCCGCCCAGGCATTCGCCGCCGTCGCACTCGTGGCGCTCGACACCGCCTGGCGCGCTCCTTCTTGCCGTCGGCGGTCGCTCGCCGGCGCCAGCGCGCTCGCGGCGACAGCGGCGGTACTGCTGTCCGGATCCCGCGCCGCCTGGGTCGCCCTTCCGCTCGCCGCCGCTGCGCTGCTCCTCGCCTGGACGATACCCTCCCGGGCGCGCTTCGTCGGCCTCCTCGGTGCAAGCGCCGCGGCGATGGCGCTCGTCGCCGCCGTGCTCGCGACCAGCGACCTGACCGGGGACCTTGTCCTCCCGCGCGGAGACAGTTTCCGTTTCGCCATCTGGGAGTCCGTCATCGCGGACATCGTCCGGCAGGGCCTCTGGTTCGGCCGCGGCATCCTGACACCGGACGACACGGTCCTCGGGGAACTCACCTTCCGGCACGTCCACAGCATGTACCTCGCGGTCCTCTTTCACGGGGGCATCGCGGGAGTCGTCCTCTTCGCCGCCGTGCTCGGCGGGACGGCATTCGCGCTCGTCCGTGCGCTCGGTTCTCCGGACGCCCGTCTCGCACTGGCGCTGCTCGTCGCCGGCGCGATCTTCTGGCTCACCGACGGCCGGCAACTCGTGGATCGCGTGGGCGTGCACTGGTGGCTGTTCTGGCTGCCCGTAGCGACGGCGATCGGCATCGCGCGGAAAAACGAACGCGACTCTCCCTCCAGCAAATGACTCGGCGTTGGCCTTTCCATGCGAGACTCTATTCACCCTGTTGCCGTGGCCAAGCGAATGAGCGCGGCCATGGGCGTTTCAGGACGGGGACCGTGTGATGCTCGATGGGAGAGCCGCACTGCTCGACGCGTTGCGACTCCCAGAGAGTTCCATTCTCGAGTACAAGGAGGTGCGCTTCTCCGGCAAGCGTGTCACGGCGCCCAGGCGCGATGACCTTGCCGACACCCTTGCGTCGTTTGCCAACGCGCGCGGGGGCGTGTTCGTACTCGGTGTCGAAGACGGGACTCACGAGATCCCCGGGAAGCCGTCGTGAACGCCGTGGCCCATCGCGACTACTCGGTGCACGGGCCCAAGATCCGGTTGCGCATGTTCGACGACCGGCTGGAACTCTACTCTCCAGGCGCGATCCCCAACTCGCTGACCATCGACAGCCTGCGCTACCGTCAATCCGCCCGCAACGAGGCGATCTGCAGCCTGCTTGCGAGGTGCCCCATCCCGGACGAGGCCTGGCTGACCACGGACCGCAGGAACTTCATGGAGAAGCGTGGCGAAGGCGTGCCCATCATCCTCGAGAACAGCACCCGCATCGCGGGCCGCGAGCCCGAGTTTCGCCTGCTTGACGACGCGGAACTGTTGCTGACCATCCACGCCGCAAACCCGTGACAAGGCTCGTCCCCGTCACGCCTTCGTGACGAGCAGGTCCTCCATCACCAGGAACTCCAGATCGCACCCGAGGAACATCGTGAGTGCGTCGTCCGGCGTGCACACGATCGGTTCCCCGCGCCGGTTGAGCGAGGTGTTGAGCACCGCGGCGTTGCCCGTGCGCGCCTCGAGCGCCTCGATCAGGTCGTAGTAGCGCGGGTTCCAGCGGCGTTCGACCACCTGTACGCGCGCCGTCCCGTCGGCGTGCACCACCTCGGGGATGCGTCGCTTCCAGGCCTCCGCCACGTCGAAGGTCACCGTCATGAAGGGCGCCGGGTGATCCGTGCCGATGATGTACGGGGCCGCCCGGTCGAGGATCGACGGGCAGAACGGACGCCAGCGCTCGCGATACTTGATCTGGGCGTTGATGCGATCGGCGATGCCGGTGACGCTCGGGCAACCGAGGATGCTGCGCGCGCCGAGCGCCCGGGGGCCGAACTCCATGCGTCCCTGGAACCACGCGACCGGTTTCCCGGCGGCGAGCAGGTCGGCCGTCTCCGCGACGACGTCCGTCACCCTGCGGCATGCCACTCCCGCCCTCTGCCGCGCCGCGCGCTCGCAGGTCTCCGAGTCGAAGGCGGGGCCGAGGAACACGTGCTCCATCCTGGCGAGCCGGTCTCCGCCTTCGGCCGCGACCTGCGTGGCCGCTCCGAGCGCGGTGCCCGAGTCTCCGGCCGCGGGTTGCACGAACATTGCCTCGACGTCGGGACGCGCGAGGATCCTCTGGTTCAGCTTGACGTTGAGGGCGCCGCCCCCCGCCAGCACGATGTGTCCCGTCTCCGCCAGGACGTCGGACAGCCAGGCGTCGATCAGGCCGAGACAGCACTCCTGGTACAGCTCCTGCATGGCCGCCGCATAGTGGACGTAGGGTTCGTCCGCCGCATCGCCCCGGCGCGGGGGCCCGAGCCGGCGAACGAGGGCGCGGCCGAAGTAGCGGCCGCGGCCGTCCTCGCGATAGCGCCGCAGTCCGACGGTGTTGAGGAATCGCGTGTTGACCCGGAACCCTCGCCTGGTTCGGCGTACCAGCCCGGACAGGTCACAGGCGTCCGGCCGGCCGTAGGGCGCCATGCCCATGACCTTGTACTCCCCGTCCAGCATGTCGAAGCCGAGGTACTCGGTCATGGCGCCGTAGGCCCCCGGGAGGGAGTCGGGGTCGTAGAACTCCTTGCGCCCGTGGATGCGGCCGCCTTCGCCCACGCCCAGGAACGTGGTCGCGTACTCGCCCTTGCCGTCGATGCTGAGGATCGCCGTCTTCCGGTCGAAGCCCGAGAGGTGATAGGCGCTCGATGCGTGGGCGAGGTGATGCAGCACGGGCCGGAACGCCGTGCGGTCCCAGTCGATGCCGAGCGCCGCACCCGCTTCCAGCACGCGCCGCCGGTTGCGCCGGAAGCGCCGGTTGCCATTGACCAGCGCATCGAGCGCGCGGTCCGGCGCGTACCAGTGCCGCGCGGCGTATTGCCAGCGGCCGGGACCGAGGAGGCCGACCGGGGCGTAGGGAAACGCGACCGCATCGATGTCCTGCGCCCGCACGCCCCCGGCCTCCAAGCAATAGCGCGCGGACTCGAGCGGCATCCGGCCCTGCGCGTGCTTCTCGCGGACGAAGCGTTCTTCTTCGGCGGCCGCCACGATCTCCCCGTCGACCAGCAACGCCGCGGACGGGTCGTGGCCGAGCGCTCCAGAGAGCCCCAGGACGATCACGCCGGCCCGTCCGCGCCTGTCCCGGGGGACACGGCCGCCCCGGCCGACACGCGCGCAAACGCGTCTGCGAATCGCGATGCGACGGGCGCCTCCCAGTTCGCGAGAAAGCGCTGCCGGTCCCCCGCGATCTCGCGCCGCGAGCGCGCGGGGCGCAGGGCGTCGAGATCGACCAGCGACACGGCGCCATCGCCGACGATGAAGTTGGACGCCTTGGTGTCCCGGTGGGTCAGGCCGTCCCGCGACAGGGCCTCGAACAGCCCGCCCACGGCGTCCGCCGTCGCGTCGTCCAGGCCGTGGCGGGCGACGTGGTCGTCGAGCGGTACGCCGCCCAGGTCTTCGAGTACCAGGTACGCCGGGCCGCGCCCCCTCGGGGTCACCAGGGCGACCGGCCGTGCCGTCGGGATGCTCCGGAAGCAGAGCCGATGACCGTTCACCCAGGCCCGTCGCGCCCGGCCCTGCTTGGCGTTGTACCGCTTCACGACGTAGCGCCGCGGCCCCGATTCCACGCACGCGACGGTGGCCGTGTTGCCGTCCTTCAGGCGCACCCCCGTTTCGACTGCGGCTTCGGGGGACGTGAGCAGGCGTTCCAGCTCCGGGCACACCGCCGCGCGTTCGTACACCACTTCGCGCCTTTCCTCACGCCGCACGTCGAACTGGCTGCAGGGCCGCAGCGTCTTGGCGAGAAAACGACGCACCCGCCGGCGCTGCATCCGCGCGACGGACCGGTGCAGGCGGCGGCATTCCCCCTCGTTCGTGCGCCAGTTCCTCGCCGCGCAGTACACGCGATAGCTCCCGTCGACGGTCGCGGCGTCCGCATCGAGCGCCGCCAACTGGAGGGCGAGGCCAGCGACGCTCGCACGCCGGCCCATGCGGGCCCTGGCCACGGCGTCACCGTCCACGACGAAGACCCGGTCGCCCGCGACCACGAAGTTGCCGAGATGCGGATCGTCGTGACGGACGCCCGCCGCGTGCAGCGCCGCATTCAGCACGACGATCGCTTCGCCGTCCACGCGGGTTGCCCCGCGGGCGTGCACCCACTCGACGGCGATCCACCACCCTTCGTCGAAACGCCCTTCGGCGCGGATCCCGGGCGTCGGCACGCCCGCCGCCGCCAACAGCGACAACCCGCGCCGCTCCCGCCGAAAGCGACGCCGCGCCCCGGGACCGAAGAACGTCTTCACCGCCACGTCCCGTCCGTCCAGTCTGCCCCGCAGGACGCGCCGGCGCCCCGGCAGGTGGCGGAGGACCTCCAGGCACTCTATCGTGACCGCGCGGTCCCCGACCTGACCATGGAGCGGGAAGGGCGTCGGGCGGGAGTCGATGCCGCTCACGTCGGCCGCGCGATCCCGTGCCGGACCGCCTTGTCGCGCAGCCGCCCCGCGCGTCGCTCCGCCCGACGCCACAGGCCGGGGTCCCTCGCGAGCGCTTCCCGCAGCGGCAGCCCGGTGTAGCGCGCGAGGAAACGGAACCGGTCCTTCCGGGACAGGCCGAGGTGCAGCGTGGAGAAGAGCAGCGCGGCGAGATCGCGGAGGACCCACCGGCGCGGCGTCCGGCGGCGCACCTGCGCCCGGTGCAGGTCGATGACCGCGAGGGCCGCCTCCCCGCGGGCGAGCGCCTCCGTGTCCGCGAGGACGTGACAGAGATAGTAGTCACGGTGGTTGACCCCGGCCGCGTGGAGCGCGCGCGTGAGGTCCGCCAACGCCCGCACCAGCCGGCGCCGCACGGCCGGCGGCGGGGGTGCGGTCGCCCATCCATCGGTGACGTCCTCGAGACTTGCGTACCCTTCGAGCGCATCGCAGACCACGAAAGAGCGCTCACGGGCCGGATTGCCTCCCCGCCTCCCGAACGCCGCCACCCGCGGCGCCCGGACGCCCTCCTCCGCCAGGCGCAGGCATGCGGCGTACTCGTGGCCAGACCCGGTGACGGGAGCCTTCCCGTTTGCCAGGTTCTTGAGGATCTCGCCCCACCCGACCCCCTCGTGGATCTTGGCGAAGTAGGCGGCCCCCCCCTCCTCGAAGCGGATCGTGCGACGCGACGCAACCGCGCGAAAGGTCTCTCCGCGCAGGCTCCACACGACCTCGAACGGGTCGCGCCCCCGCCAGGCGGACTTCAGGTCGTCACGCAGATAGAGCTCGGCCACGACGTTTCACGTGTTCCCCGATCAGCTCGACCACTCGCGCAGCGCCGTCGAAAGGCGTTTCCGCCACGTACCGCAAGGCGTTCTCGCGCCAGACCTCCCGCCGGCCTTCGTCGAGCGCATCGATCAGTGCCCGCTTGAACGCCTCGGCCTCGAAGGGCGCGTCGACCACGGTGCCCGCGGTGGCGTGCGAGACGAGCTCGCTGTGGCCGACGTCCGCGACGGTCAGGACAGGCAGTCCGGCCGCGAGCGCGTCGAGCACGGCGTGTCCCGCCAGGTCGCGGTACGCCGGATACAGGAGGAGGTCGGCGCCCAGGTAACAGTGCCCGGCGTCGTTCGACGCGAAGCGGATACGGTCCAACAGGCCGAGTCCGGCCGCCATGGCGCGCGCGCCGGCGGGAGCGTCGAGCGCGACCAGGTGTATGCACCGTTTCCGGTCGTCCGGCAGCGCATCCACGGTCATCAGCACCCGTTCGAACCCGGCCGTCCCGACGCTGAGCAGCACGCAGGCGTCATCGGACGCTCCCCAGTCCCTGCGCATGTCGGCCCGGGTGCGCGCCGGCCGGTCCCCGGGCGCCGGCCGAACCAGCGCCAGTGGAGCGAGGACCTCCGGTTTCGCGTCGTAGTGCTCCCGATGGTCCGCCGCCCACGACGCGTTGCGCGCGACGACCGTCGTGCCGCCGCCGAACGCCGCCTCCTCGGAGTACGCGAGCTGTCGAAACCGGGGCGTGCCGCGGTACAGGCGCGTCCTCAGGCGCTCCGCCTCCCGCAGCGCGCACGGTTCGGCGGGCACGCACAGGTCGAGCCCCGGCATCTTGTTGAAGCCGACCACGCAGTGCACCGGGCTGCGCCGCAGCGCCCCCTGCACCCAACGCTCGAAGCGCTCGACGCGCTTGTGGCCCGTCATGGAGGCCACCGGGACGACCACCACGTCCGCCCCGGAGGCCGACCCGGCGGACACTTGCCAGGACATCGTGTACACGCGCACCTGCCAGCCCTTCCGGCGGCACGCCTCCGCGAGCGCGAGGAGGTCCCGGGAAACCCCGTCCTTTGGGGCGACCTCGTGCGCGCAGATCGCCACCGTGGGCTGGATGTCGCCCCGCACGAAGCGCTCCATGAGGTCGGAGGCGACCCGCGCGCGGCCCCCGAGCGAGCCGCTCGCCGCAAGCCGGCGCCCGTTCTCGCTCCACGCCGCCCGCCGCGGGGAGGTGAGCACCTCCCGCGTTTCGCGGTTGAACCGGTCCTGGTCGAAGGGCGAGGACGACACGGTGCCCGCGTCGGCCTCTTCGACGTAAGGCGCAAAACCGCAGACATCGGTCACGAGAACGGGCAACCCCGCCGCCACCGCCTCCAGGATCACCACCCCGGCCGCCTCGTTGTACGCGGGCAGCACCAGTGCGTCCGCGCCCTCGAGGATGCGCGGCACGTCGCCGCGACCACCGGCGAATCTCACCAGTCCGCGGACGCCCACCCGCGCCGCCAGCCGCTCGAACGTGCGCCGGTTGTCGTCCCCCACCACCAGCAGGACCGTGTCGGTGCCGCTCCCCGCGAGGTCCGCGAGCGCGCGAATCGCCCGGTCGAGCCCCTTCGTGGCGAAACCGGACCCCACGAAGAGCAGGACGTGGTGGGCTTCGGGAATGTCGAATTCGCGCCGCAGCCATCCCGGTGCATCGGCTTCCTCCCCCCGGGCCGCATCGTCTGGCTCCACGCCCGGTGGCAACGGGAAGAACCGCTCGTCCGGGGTGCCGTAGTAGCGCTTGAAGGTCGGCTGCTGGGCTGCCGCAACCGTCAGCACCTTCACCGGGCGGTCCCCGTCGAACACGGCCCGCTCGAACCCGGCGAAGTGGCGGTAGCGGGGCAGCAGCCGGTAGTGCCAGCCGCGTTGATGCCGCGCCTTCTCCTCGTAGCAGGAATCGCCCGCGAGATAGACGTCGAGGCCCGGCATCTTGTTGAAGCCCACGACCAGATCGGCCGGCGACCGTTGCAGGTGCTCGCCGACCCAGCGGGCGAACCGGCGGTATCGCGCGGGATTGGTCAGCCCCCGCGCGGGCACTTCGATCTTCTCTACGCCCTCCGGCGGCTCTCCCTCCCATCGCATGGCGTAGACCCGCACGGAGTGGCCGCGGCGCATGCACTCCTCCGCGATACCGGCCAGGTCACGCGCGACGCCGCCGTAGGGGAAGTACTTGAAGATGCAGAAAGCGAGCTTCACCGGGCCTTGAGTTCGATCCTCGCCTGTTGTCCGCCGCCCATGTCCACCTCGATCACGAAGGTCTCGGGCTCCGGCCGGCTGTAGGTGAGGCTGCGGAAGGCCGCCTCGTCGCCCCCCTCGAAGGACACGCGGTTGTTCCCAAGCTCCCGCAGCGTGAGGGTCTGCGGACCTGGGGTCCTGGGCACGAACCCGGGGTCCCACTGCTGGATCCGGAGCACGAGGCTGTCGTTCTCTTCCTCGACCACTATCATCTCGACCATCGAGGTCTCGCCGTTCCCGGTCATCCGAACCAGCGATGCGATCGAACCGTCCGTCGGGAGGATCCAGTTCTCCTCGAGGGTCTGTCCTCCGCCTACCGGGCCCGCCCACGACCCGGTCATCCACGCCAGGTCGTCCACGGTCGGATGCTGGTCGGCGCCCGCGGACACCGCGCAGGCGAATGCGGCGGCCAGGGTCCAGCGAAGGGCTCGGGGATGGGGCATGAGGCGACTCCTTGACGGGAAAAGCACGGCACCTTACCCCATCGCCGGGCGATTCTCAGGCACCGGCCCGCGCTCGAAGGTCCGTCACCTTCGCCCAGACCCGCTCCGGGTCGAGCGACGCGAAGCAGGGCGGCTGGACCGGTTCGCCTCCCCACGCGACGGCCGGACCCCGATACCGGCACGTGCGCGACAGGCAGGGCGAGCAGCCGATGTCCGACTGCAGGCCCACCGCCAGCGGCCCCCGGCAACCCGTCAGCCGCACATCGGTCGGGCCGTAGACAACGAGGGTCGGCCGGCCGAGCGCGGCAGCCAGGTGCGCCAGGCCGGTATCGACGCCCACCACCGCGGATGCCTCGCCGAGCATCGGTATGACCTCCTCGAGGGGCAGGGGAAGCGCCACCTCGGCACCGTCCACCCGGGCGGCGACGGCCTCCGCGCGCCTCCTCTCCGCCTCGGACAGCCACGGCAGCACCGGCGTCAGTCCCGCGCCGACCGCGCGCGCCGCGATCTCGGCCCAGAAACGGTCGGGCCAGTGCTTCGTGTCCCAGGTGGTCCCGTGGACGAGCACGCAGGTGTTCCCGGTCTCGCCGCGGGGTTCGAGGCCGAACGCGGGCTCCCCGGTGGGGCGCTCGTACCCGAGCGCCGCCGCGAAGAGCGCGCGCATGCGCTCCACCGCGTGGCTTCCGCGCGACACCTCAAGGCGACGCGTGTACAGCGCGGCGGCCGCCGCCTCCCGGGCGCTCGCGCGATCGAAGCCGGCGTAGTCAGCGGACCGTGACCAGCGTCCCACGACGGCACTCTTGAGGAGACCCTGCGCGTCGAGCGCCAGGCCGTAGCGCTCCCGCCGCAGGGCGCGCCGAAACGCCCGCGCCTCCCCGAGGCTCCCCACGACGGACCGCCGCCAGCGACGCAAGGCCGCCGGGATCACGCGCCGCACGCCCCGGTGCAGCGCCGGAGCGGCCGCAAACCCTTCCTCGACCACCCAGTCGAAAGTAATGCCCTGCCGGGTCGCGTCCTCCACCGCGGGCAGCGTGTGCACGATGTCGCCGAGGGACGACAGCTTGATCAGGAGGACGTGCACGCGGCGATCTTTCCCAGCACCCGAACCGGCGACAGGTCAACGAGGCAGCGCAGGTGGCCGAGCGGACAGGTGCGCTGGAAACAGGGGCTGCACGGCTGCGGTTCCCGCAGGACGACGGCGCGCTCGCCGAGCGGCGGCGTGAAGTCCGGCGACGTCGATCCGAACAGGGCGATCACGGGCCTGCCGAGTGCCGCCGCCACGTGCATGAGCCCCGAGTCGTTCGCCACCACGCAGTCCGTCTCCGAGAGCAGGTCGATCGCGGTGGCAAGGTCGGTGCGTCCCGCGAGGTTGACGGCCTCGGGCGCCCGTCCGGCGATGTCCTCGCAGAGCGGCCCCTCCTCTGCGCTCCCGAAGAGCCACACGGCCCTGCCCTCCCTCACGCAGGCCGCGGCCACCTCGGCGAAGTGTCTCACTGGCCACCGCTTGGCCGGACCGAATGCGGCCCCGGGACACAGGGCGACGACCGGGCGTTCGTCCCCGAGGCCCAGCCGGTCACGCGCCTGGGCCAGGTTTCGCGGGTCGGCGCGCAGCTCGGGCGTGCCGCACGGGCCTCCGGCGAGCGCCGCGTACCGCTCGACGAGGCGCGGATACCGCTCCCGGTCGAGACGCCTCGCGTCGTTCAGCACCCCGTAGCGGTGTTCACCCAGCCAGCCGGTCCGGCGCGGGATCCGCGCAAACCAGGGCGCGAGCGCGGACTTGAAGGTGTTTGGTAGCACGAAAGCCTGCTCGAACCCGTGCGCGCGCAGCGACTGTCCGACCCGCCGGCGCTCCGCCAGCGCCAGCCGTCCGTGACCCGGCCGGAGCCGGTGGACGGCGTCGACGCCGGGCATGCGTTCGGCGACCGGCGCCGTCGCGGACGGCGCGAGCACGTGGACCGTCGCGCCCCTGTCCACGAGCGCAGCGACCAGGGGCTGCGCGAGCACCATGTCGCCGACCCAGGCCGGTCCGACGACGAGCGCCTTCATGGCGCTACCGGACTGGCGTGTGCCACTCCGGATGCGCCTCGCGCCGGCCTCGCACCTGGTCGAAGTAGCGCGACTGCAGCCGCTCGGTGACCGGGCCGCGCCGCCCGTCGCCGATCCGGCGGCCGTCCAGTTCGCGGATCGGCAGTACCTCTGCGGCCGTGCCCGTGAAGAACGCCTCCTCGGCGATGTAGACCTCGTCGCGGGTGATGCGGCGCTCGATGATCTCGTACTCGAGTTCCCGCGCGAACACGAGGATCGTGTCGCGGGTAATCCCCGGCAGGCAGGAGGTCAGCTCCGGGGTGTGGATGACGCCGTCGCGCACGACGAACAGGTTCTCGCCGCTGCCCTCGGCGACGTATCCCTCGTTGTCGAGCAGCAGCGCTTCGTCGCACCCGGCGTCCAGCGCCTCCCGCAGGGCGAGTATCGAGTTGATGTAGTTGCCGTTGGCCTTCGCCTTGCACATCGTGATGTTCACGTGGTGGCGCGTGTACGACGACGTCCGCACGCGAATGCCCCGTTCGCGGGACTCCGGGTCCATGTAGTCCGGCCAGGGCCAGCAGGCGATCGAGACGTTCACCGACAGCGCTTCCGCCCGCAGTCCCATCGCCTCCGAACCCAGGTACACCACCGGCCGCAGGTAGCCCTCGTCGAGGCCGTTGGCGGCCAGCACCTCGCACTGGGCCGCGTTCAGTTCGTCCCGCGTGTAGGGGATCTCGAGGCCCAGGATGTGGGCGGAGTCGAAGAGCCGGTCGGTGTGTTCGCGCAGCCGGAAGACACTCGGGCCGCTCGGCGTGGCATACGCACGCACGCCCTCGAAGACGCCCACGCCGTAGTGCAGCGTGTGCGTCAGCACGTGGACGCGGGCGTCGCGCCAGTCGACGAGCGCGCCGTTCATCCAGATGTAGCCGTCGCGGTCGGCGAACGATGGGTCAGCCTGCATGGTCTGTCAGTTGCCTGTCGGTCCTAGCGGCACGCCGGCCGGGGCGACCATCGCGAAAGCGGTCGCGCCGCGGGCGCGCGTTGCCATTGTACTGTCCGCGCGGCCTCCGCGCGCCGTCATGTCGCAGCCGGTCCGAGGAGTCGCTCCCAGGCCCCCCGGATGGTCTCGCGGTACCGCTCGAGCACGTCGCTCGCGCGCGCCGCGTCGGGAAGGTCGAGCACCGAGCGGTGCAACTCGGAACGCAGCCCCAGGTACGCATCGGTCAGCGCCGCGGCCTCGTCGCCTCCGAGGAGTCCCGCATCCGCGGCAGTCTCAAGGATGCGCACGTTGTCGGTGTACGCGCACAGCGCCTCGTGTTCGTGGGCGTTGGCCAGGACCAGGTACTGCACGAGGAACTCGACGTCGACGATCCCGCCCGCGTCGCGCTTCAGGTCGACATCCTCCTTCGAGGCCTCGGCGATCCGGGCCCGCATCGACACGATGTCGTCCCGCAGCCTGGCCTGGTCCCGCGCCCGCGTCAGCGCCGCCACGCGCGTGGCGTCGAACCGTTCTCCGAGGGCCGGATCGCCGGCCACCACCCGGGCCCGCACGATGGCCTGGTTCTCCCAGGTCCACGCCTGCTCGTGCTGATAGCGGGCGAACCCGTCGACCGCGCTGACCATGGGACCCGCCCGCCCCGACGGGCGCAGGCGCATGTCCACCTCGTAGAGCTGGCCGCGCGCGGTCATCACGGTGAGGGCGTGCAGGAAACGCCGCACCAGGCGGTGCAGTTCGCGCTGGCGCGCCGCGGGAAAGTCGTGCAGGAAGACGAGATCGAGGTCCGAGCCCGGCCCGAGTTCGAGGCCGCCGAGCTTGCCGTAGCCGATCACCGCGAAGTCGCGGAGCTCCTCGGTGCCGAAGGTCTCGCGCCAGACGTAGGCCAGGGTCCGGTCGAGCAGCGCCTCAGCCAGGAAGGTGAGGTAGTCGCTGACGCGCATGAGGGGCAACCGGCCCGCCATCTCGGCGGCGGCCGCCCGGAATGCGTGCGCCTGCTTGAACTCCCGCAGGGTGTCCAGGACGCGCTCCTGGTCGGTGGGACCGGCGAGGGCGACGGACCAGTCGATGTCCCAGGCGAGATCGTCCCGCGCCGGAACGCCGCTGACCTCCCGGCCGGCCAGGAGTTCGTCGAACAGCACGGGGTGCTGGGCGACCTCCGTCGCGATCCACTTGCTGCGGGACGCCAGGTCAATCAGCGCCTCGAGCGCCGCCGGGTTCTCGATCAGGAGCAGGAGGTAGGCGGACCGCCGCAGGACGGCCTCGAGCACGGGCACCAGGCGGGACAACCCGTGGTCCAGCGGTTCCGGCCGGGCCTGCAGCTTCTCGATGAGGATCGGCATCAGCCGGTTCAGCCGATCCCGGCCCTCCCCCGAGACGCTGGCCTTGTCACGCGCCGTACGCAGCCGGTCCAGCCAGCGGACCACCTCCGGCACCGCTTCCTCGTCGCCGTCCCACAGGGCGGACGAGCGCGCGTCCGCGTCCGACTCCGGCAGCGCGATCGCCTCCTCGAAGCAGCGCGCGACGAACCGCCGGTGTTCGTCCACCACGGCGGCGAACGCCTCGTAGTCCCGCGCACCCATCATCCAGGCGACCCGCGCACGATCCAGTTCACCGTCCGGTAACGAGTGCGTCTGGCGATCCGCGATGGCCTGCACACTGTGCTCGACGTTGCGCAGGTACTCGTAGGAATCGGACAGCCTCGCCGCAACCGCGCCGTCGAGCATGTCGAAGCCGGCCAGCGCGTCGAGCGCGCGGCGGACCCGGGGCTCCCGCAACTCGAGACGCCGCCCGCCCCAGATGAGCTGCTGCACCTGGGCGATGAACTCGATCTCGCGGATCCCGCCGGACCCGAGCTTCACGTTCTTGCGCACCGCGGCGCCGCGGCGCTCGCGGTCGATCCGGTCCTTCATGGCGCGCAACGAGCCGAGCGCCCCGAAATCCAGGTACCTGCGATAGACGAACGGCTGCAGCGCGACGATGAGTTCCTCGCCCGCATCGAGGTCGCCCGCGCAGGGCCGCATCTTGACGAGGGCGTAGCGCTCCCAGTCGCGGCCCTGGTCGGCGTAGTAGGACTCCAGCGCATCGAAGGAGCAGACCAGGGGACCGCTGCCGCCGTAGGGCCGCAGGCGCGCGTCCATGCGGAACGCGAATCCCTCGCCGGTCGGGGTGTCGAGCGCGCCGATCAGGCCCTGCGCGACCTGGACGAAGAACTGCTGATTGCTCCTGCCCGAGGCCGTCGAGCCCGCCTCGCGATACGCGAACAGGATGTCCACGTCGCTCGACAGGTTGAGTTCTCCCGCTCCGAGCTTGCCGAGCGCCATCACCACCAGCCGCTGCGGCTCGCCGCTCGAGGCGCCGGTCGGCTCGCCCTGCCGCTCCGCCGCCCACCGGTGCAACCGTTCCAGGGCGGCATCCATGAAGATGTCCGCCATGTCCGTGCAGCACCCGGTCGTCTCGTCCAGTTCGACCGTCCCGAGCGCGTGCCGCCAGACGACGCCCACCATGAGGCGGTTGCGGGCTTTGCGCAGCGGATCGAGCAAGTCCTCCACCCGCCGCGAATCGGCCAGCACCGCGTCGAGCGTCGCCCGGATGTCGTCCCGCGTCGGGCGGACCCTCCAGGCGCCGCTCCTGGCGAACTCCGCGAACCAGTCTCCGTCCCGTTGCGCCCGGGTCGCCACGAAGTCGCTCACGGCCACAACCGCCCGGACGTCCGGGTCGTCGGACAGCTCCAGGGTCTCGAGCAGCCGCAGGCGGGGTTCGGCCAGCGGCGGCGGGGTTCCGCGTTGCACGATTTCGCTCATCTGTCGTCCCCGAGTGCTGTGCAACGCAGTTTGTCGAACCTGCCGCCGGTACGGCAAGCGCGGAGTCGGTCGGCGCACCGCCGTGGACGCCCACAAGAGAATCGGGAGAGAATCGTCCGCCCCCGCGCAATCTCCCGAGGCGACCCGCGATGACGCTACCCAGGACTCGGGAGATGTTCCGCACGCTGGTCGGCGAGCCGTCGGTGAGTTGCATCGCACCCGCGCGCGACCAGAGCAACCGGCGCGTCATCGACCATCTGGCGAACTGGCTCGAGGACCTCGGCTTCACCGCCGAGGTGCTGCAACTCCCGGCCGACCCCGGGAAGGCCAACCTCATCGCGACGTTGGGCACGCCGGCCGACGCGGACGGTCCGCCGACCGGTCTCGTCCTCTCCGGCCATACCGACACCGTACCCTGCGACGAGTCCCTGTGGAGCCGCGACCCCTTCGAACTGACCGAGGCGGACGATCGCCTGTACGGGCTCGGCACCTGCGACATGAAGGGGTTCTTCCCCATCGCGCTCGACGCGGCGGCGCGGTTCAGGGAGCGCGACCTCGCCCAACCGCTCACCATCGTCGCCACCTCCGACGAGGAGTCGTCGATGGCCGGCGCCAGGCATCTCGAGGCGACCGGCCGGCCCAGGGCGCGGGCGGCCGTCATCGGAGAACCCACGAGCCTCCGGCCCATCCACGCCCACAAGGGCATCATGCTGATGTCCGTCCACCTGACCGGGCGATCCGGACACTCGTCGAACCCGGCACTCGGCAGCAGCGCCCTCGACGCGATGCACGCGGTGATGGGCGAACTCATCGCGTTCCGGTCCGAGCTTGCCGACCTCTACCGCAACGCCGCGTTCGAAGTCGCCATACCCACCCTCAACCTCGGCTGCCTGCACGCCGGCGACAGCCCGAACCGCATCTGCGAGACGGCGCAACTCGAGATAGACCTGCGCTGCTTGCCCGGCATGGACCACGAACGGATACGCGCGGACATGGCCGGGCGACTGGAGGCCGTCGCGGCGCGGCACGGCACGTCGATCGACCTGACCTACCTGTCGCCGCCCCTCCCCGCCTACGAAACAGCGCCCGATGGCGAACTGGTCCGCTGCCTCGAGACCCTGTCCGGCAAGCGGGCGGGCACGGTGGCCTTCGGGACGGAAGCGCCCTTCCTGCGCGCCCTCGGCATGGAAACGGCTGTGTTTGGTCCCGGTTCCATCGATCAGGCCCACCAGCCCGACGAATACCTCGACGCGTCGTTCATCGGGCCCGCGACGGATGCCCTGGCGGCGCTGATCAAGCGGTATTGCTGCCGGGCGTCCTGATTGCGCCACCATTGGGCCCACACACGCAGCCGTGCCCGTCTCGGTCGCGAAACGGTGCGATGCTACGTTGGAGGCACTTCGCCGTACGCAAACCAAGCGTTTGTGCCGTTGACGGCTGGTACATCTAGATACACATGAGGACGGGTCGGGCGGTCGTCAGGCTCTGGATCAGGGGAGACCAGCAGAGCGCTGTTGTCGCGGTCAATCGCATATGCCGTCAACCAAAACCTGTAACGATCAAGCTGCTGCCAGTAGATGGTGTTGTCACCGATGAGCTTCGGACCGACATAGCTGCGTTTTCGGGTCAGTCGCGCTATCGTGAGAATCAACGCGACGTGGCTTTCGACGCCCAAGCGTCCATCGCTCCACCAGTCGCGGTCCCCTGCGGACGCCTCCCAGCCTCCGGCACTCGCTTCGCTATAGGTCTTGTATGGATGTGTGTGAAAGTCGCCAACCAAGGAGAGATACGGCCAACGGTCTGCGATGACCTCGCACTTCCTCTTCGTTACATTCGGATTTAGATCGACGCTCCAATAGGTACCCTTGGCAAAAGTATCGGTCGACACATGCTCGACCATGGCGTGATCCATACCGTCCCTTGGCGTGACGTATCCGAACAACAGTCCAGCCGTTTCTGCGGGACCCTTCCTGACCTCCTTGCCCCAATGGCGGACGGTGTAGGACTCCATGCCAGCGAGCAGGAGATGCATGAGCGCCGAGTCGGATACATGGATCGCAATGTCGCGGTCGGAGGATGTTTCCGATGCCTGTTGCATGACGTGAACCCAAGGTACGATCGCTGGTCCGCGCGAGTGTAGCCAGTTCCGCCACCACGCCGCTACGCGATCTCCAGCCCGGTCGCCCGCTCCGTTACCCGCTCCACCGCCGCCAGTACCGCCGCCTTGTCGCCGTGTAGAACAGCTCCCTGGTCAGCACGGCCGAGTCCGCGGGACCGGGAACGAAGGCGACCTCGTCGTGCTCGGACCCTTGCGCGCGGTGCACGGTGATGACGAAGAAGCTCTCGTGTTCCGGCAGCCGCGACGGGGCCACCTCGAAGCGGTCGGTGGCCATCCCGAGTTCCGGGAACCACACGCGGCTCGTGCCCTCGCGCGCGAGCACGACGCCGGTGTCCCCGTTCGAGCGGCCCGTGACCGGATCGTTGCGCCGAACGATGATCGGGCGCCCCGCGTAGAACGGCTGGCCGCGTTCGTCAACGCATCGCCGTGGCCCATGTCCTTCGCCCGAGCGGCGACTTCCCACGCGACGCGGGGCCGATCTCCCACGCCGGCGATGGCCGATGTCCGATGGGAGCGCCCGCAGCCCTCGTCTAACGTGGCCCCATGCCGCAGGACGCCACCTTCAAGCACGTCTTCTCCTTCCCGTTCATGGTCGAGGAGCTCGTGCGCTGGTTCGTCGGGGACCTGCACGGCGCCACCGAACTGGTCGAGAGCCTCGACTTCTCCCGCCTGACCCGCGTCCACGAACAGACGACCAGCGGACCGGCGGGGGCCAAGCGCCGCCGCGCCAACGACATCGCTTGGGATGTCCCGTTCCGCGACCGCCCGGCGGCCGTCCGCGACTGGCTGCGCCTGGTGCTGATGATCGAGCCGCAGGACACCGTCGACCACCTGATGGCGCTGCGCGTGCGCGGCTACGTGAACAACCACCACCTGGAGTCGTGGCGCGGCGGGCGCTTCGGCGCCACCGACCGACTGGCGCCGGTGCTGCCCATCGTCATCCACACCGGCCCGGGGCGCTGGACCGCCGCGACGCGCGTGATCGACCTCGTGACCCCGACGACGGCCGACGCGCCGCCGCCGGACGTCCGCTCGCGCCGGAGCGGCCTGTTCGCCGGCGACGGGTACCTGTTGCTTGACACGTCGCGGCTCGCGCCGGACGATTTGCGCCACGACAACGCGGCGGCGCTGCTGGCCGGGCTGTGCCACCCGACGGTGGAGCACCTGCCGGCGCAGGCGGCGGCGCTGCGGGCGCGGCTGGACGCGCCGCCGTTGCGGGAGTTGCTGGAGGAAGTCCTGGCCTGGGCGCAGCAGCGCGCGCTACGGTCGACTGGAATCGACTTGGGAGTGGACGACATGGCGGAAGTGGACCGGCTGCACGAGTCGGGAGATCTGGAGGCGTACTTCGCGGAACGGCGGCGCGCCATCCGGGATCAGTATCGGAAGGAAGGCGTTGAACGTGGCATCGAGCAAGGCGTGGCGCGCGGCATCGCCGCGGAGCGGGCGCTGCTGCAGCGCCTGGCGTCGCGCAAGTTCGGGGGCCGCGCGGACGGGCACCTGGCGCCGCTGTTGGCGGATATCGCAGACACGGACGTCCTGGCGACCGTCGGCGAGTGGATCATCGACTGCGACACGTTCGAGGAACTGGCTGCGCGGCTCGACTCCGCCACCGGCGGCGGAACGCCGTAACGGCGCGCCGACGGGCGCGCGGCCAGGGAAGCTCCGATCAAGCCCGTCCGTGAACCTGCCTGACGGCGTCTGCGAATCCGACCTCAACGACTCCAGGACCGCTACTCGACTTCCAGACCCGTCGCCCGCTCCGTGACCCGCCCCACGGCCGCCAACACCGCCGCCGCGTCCCCGTGCACCGCCACCTTGCTACGGGCTCGCGTCACCGCCGTGTAGACCAGCTCCCTGGTCAGTACGGCCGAGTCGGCGGGACCGGGAACGAAGGCGACCTCGTGGTATTCGGACCCTTGCGCGCGATGCACGGTCAGGGCGAAGAAACTCTCGTGTTCCGGCAGCCGCGACGGGGCCACCTCGAAGCGGTCGGCGGCCGTCCCGAGTTCCGGGAACCAGACCCGGCTCGTGCCGTCGCGCGGGAGCACAACGCCGGTGTCCCCGTTCGAGAGGCCCGTGACCGGATCGTTGCGCCGGACGATGATCGGCCGCCCCGCGTAGAACGGCTGGCCGCGGGGGATGAACCCCCGGCCGCGCAGGTGCTCCTCCACCAGCCGGTTGAAACGGTCGGCGCCGAACGGGCCCGTGCGATGGGCGCACAGCACCCGGACCGCGGGGAACGGCGGCGCTGCCGGTCCGGCCGCGCGCAGGTTCCGGAGGCACGGCTCCACGGCGGTCGCCGCATAGCGGGCGGCCAGCCGCGTGAAGCCGTCCGCATCGGGCATGGGTTCCAGCGTGCTGTCGACGTCGCCCGCGTCCTCCAGCGCCGCCAGGGCCCCCCGGCCGTCGCCGGCGACGATCGCGGCCGCCAGCCGCCCGATTCCGCCCCCGGCGTCGAACCGGTAGCTCTTCGTCAGCGCGACGACGCAAGGGTGCAGCGGCGCCTCCGCCGGCCGGGCCGCGCGGCACAGGTCACCGAGCACCGCGCCCGGCTGCACGGACGCCAACTGGTCGGCATCCCCCAGCACGATCAACCGGGCCCGCTCGGGTATCGCTTCGAGGAGCCGGGCCATCAGGGCGAGATCGACCATCGACGCCTCGTCGACGACGAGCACGTCCAGGCTCAGCTTGCGGGCACGCGACGCGCCGCCCCAACGCAGCCGCGCGAGGAGCCGATGAACCGTGCTCGCCCGCGCCCGGTAGTCCGCAAGGGCCGGGACGATCGACGCGATCTCGGCGACCTGTCCTCCGACCGACTCCTGGAGACGGGTGGCGGCCTTCCCCGTCGGGGCCGCGAGCCCGATCCGCTCGGGGGCCGCCAGGCCGGCCCCGACGAGCAACGCGATGAGGCGCACGGCCAGGGTCGTCTTGCCGGTCCCCGGACCTCCCGTAACGACGCACAGGCGTCGCTCGAGCGCCGTCCGGGCGGCGCGGACCGGAGCCTCGTCACTGGCCGGGAACAACGCATCGACCAGATCCGGGAAGGCGGCTGCCGGCGCCGGCGCGGCCTGCGCCAGCGCCAGCAACCGTTCCGAGACGCGCCGCTCGGCATTGCGGAACCGGGCCAGGTACAGCCGGCCGCGCCGGTCCAGGACCAGCGGCCTCGGTTCGGCGACGTCGGGGCCTGCGACCGCCGGACTCTCCTCCAGCAGCTTCCGCCAGTTCGCGAGATCCGGCGTGGGCTGGTCGCCGTCCCCGGCCGGCGCGGCGAGCGCTGCGCCCACGGTACCCCCGGCGCAGCGCACGAGATCGAGGTAGGCGTGACCGGCTCGGCAGCGGGCACTCGCCAGCGCCGCGGCGAGCTCGACCTCGGGACATCCCCGACCGTCGAAGTCCGCGACGAGGCCGGCGAACGCCCGGTCGATGTCCTCGAGCAGTCCCGCATCACACAGTTCGTCGATCAGGCCGGCGCGCAAATCCGTCACTCCGCGCCTCCGGACCGCCCGCCCGCGAAACAGGCATCCAGCGCCGCGATGCACGCCGCGCTCGGCCGGTCGAAGTGGATGCCCCGGTCCATCCCGACATCCGGATCCACGCCCCGCAGGAAGAGGTAGAACGCCCCGCCAACGTGCCGTTCGTAGTCGTAGTCCCGTACGCGAAGCCCCAGGTACCGGTGCAGGGCGATTAGGTAGACAAGGTACTGCAGCCGGTAGCCGCTGCGCCGCATCGCTTCGTCGAGCTGCCGCCCCGCATAACGGTCGGGGGTCGCGCCAAGCAGGTTGGACTTGTAGTCCACGACGTACCAGCACCCGTCGTGCACGGCCACCAGGTCGATGAAGCCGCGCAGGAAACCCTCTAGCGGACGCTCCCCGGCGGCCGCGAAGGGATTGTCGTAGCCGTGCTCGGCCAGCGTCGCTCCGAGCCGGCGGCGATCGAGACCGTCGACCGGGAAATGAAACTCCATCTCCGGGATCGGCCGGGCCAGTTCCGCCAGCCGAAACCCGCTCCCCGCGCCGCTTCCGGGACCCGACGCGGCAACGAGCCGTACGCTTCGCGCGTTCTCGACCATCGTTCGCGCGACCCCGGCCCACTCCACCCCGATACCGAACGCCGCGAGACTCTCGCGGCAGAGCTCGTCCAGGTCGCTCGACGGTCCTGCCGAATCGTCGAGGCGCTCGAAGATCCGGTGCAGGCCGTTGCCCGCCCGCGGACCGGCGGGGAATGCGAAGAGCGTCCGTTCGGGCGCCGTCGGCGCGGAGACATCGTCCGCCTGCTCCGCGGGAACGTCCGCATCGCCATCATGGTCCGGGAGTTCGAGCTCCTCGTGGTCGGGCGGCGACTCCGCCGCGCCCGTGCCGCGCGCGAGCGCAGAGTAGCTCGTCATCTGCCGCACCCGGCGCGTCGTCCGGCGCGCGCGGCGGGCTTGCAGGGTGGACAGCGCGAGGGGCCTCTGCGTCGCCAGCACGTCCGGTGCGCCGATCCGGCCCACGGAGATGCCGCCGCCGCTCGCCGCCACGAGCCCTTCGATGGACTCGCGCCAGGCCTGGGCGCCGAGCTTGCGCGCTTCCCTGGCCGCCTGCTTCAGCGCCAGCTGCGGGTCGGCGCCCGCCTCCGCGCCCCTACCCCGCAGCAACCAGGCGAGCGGCGCGTGTTCGCAGAACGTCGCCGGTCCCCAGGTGACCACGCAGCGCAGGCGCGCCCGCGTGAGGGCGACGTAGAGCAGGCGCGCCTCGTCGGCCACGTCCTCCAGCCACGCGCAGTCCCGCTCCGCGCCGCCCGGCGCGAGGTGCAGAACCTCCGGATAGCCCGGTCGCTCGCGCTCGTGATAGAGGGCCGTCGCCCCCCGGTTGTGCTGCGGCGCCCGCGCGTCCCAGGCGAACGGGCAGAACACCACCGGGAACTCGAGGCCCTTGCTCCGGTGGATGGAGACGATCTTGACCAGGTCCTCGTCGCTCTCGAGACGCAGTTGGGCGACCTCGTCCCCGCGGCGCACGTTAGCGCGCCGCCGGCTGAACCAGGCCGCCACCGCCGTCGGCGCAAGGCCGGAACCCGACTCGGCGCGCTGGAGCAGGTCGGCGAGGTGCATCACGTTCGTCAACCGCCGCGCGCCCTCGGGATGGCACAGCAGCCGTGCGGCGCCCCCGGCAAGCGCGTCGCCCGCCGGCGCGACGGCGTCGCCCTCCCCGCCACCCGTGGGCCGCTGCCCGAGGTCCCACAGCAGCCGGCGGACCAGGGTCGCGACCCCCCGCGTCTCCCAGAGCGCCCGCCAGCCCCCCAGCCGCTCCTGCCAGTCGTTCCAGGCCTCGTCGTCGTCGACCAGGCGGGCGAGTTGCCCGGCATCGAGACCGAACAGGTCCCCGGCAAGCGCCCCGCGCACGCGGTCGGGCGACTGGGGCTTCGCAACCGCCCAGAGCACGCGCTCGAGCTGCTCCGCCTCGCGGCTCTCGAAGACGTCCGCGTCGCCTATCTCTATGCTGCGGATGCCCCGGTCGCGCAGGCAGTCCGCCACCGTGCGGCCCTGGTCCGTCTTGCGCACCAGTACGGCGATGTCCCCGCCCCGCAGCGGGCGATTGCCGATCCGTGCCCGACCCTCCGCCGCCAGTGCGAGGAGCCCCGCAATCTCCCCGGCCGCCAGCCGCGCCGTACGCGGCGTCGCCTCCCGCTTCGAGAGCTGCTTCGGGCCGTTCCCTTCGAATACGCGGAACTGCAGGGGCGCGACGTCGTCTTCGCCATCGACCTCGAGGCGCGGCGCCCCCGGCGGAAACGCCGACGCGACCCGCTCGAACTCGAGCTCCGGCAACACGAAGGGGGACGGCCGGTCGAACAGGACGTTCACGGCCTCGACCAGGGGCGGCACCGACCGATAGTTGCGCAGGAGGTGCAGCCGCTCCTCCCCCATGGACGCACTGGCCTCCAGGTAGGCGAAGACATCCGCGCTGCGGAAGCGATAGATGGACTGCTTCGGGTCTCCCACGATGAAGACGCTGCCCCGTCCCTCCCCGTAGATGCGCCGGAAGATGTCGGCCTGCAGCCGGTCCGTGTCCTGATACTCGTCGATCAGCGCGAACGGATAGCGTTCCCGGATGCGTCCCGCGAGGTCCGTGGACCCCGCAAGGCTGTGCTGCACGGTCGTCAGCAGATCGTCGTAGCCGAGCATCCCGTCGTCCCGCACGCGCCGGTCGATCGCCGCCCGGGCCCCTTCGAGCGCGTCGCGCCGGGCCCGCGGCAGCCAGTCGGCATAGCGTGCGTGCAGTTGCGCGCCGGCCTTCTCCAACGCCTCCGGCCATCGAGCCAGGGACGGGTGCTCCGCCTGCAAGGTGACGGCGAGTTCCCGCGGGCAGACGTCCTCCCCCGCCCCGACCGCCGCGTCCGCACCGGCCAACGCCCGGTCGAACGCGCCGAGCGCGGCGTTCCCCGAGGCGGTGCGCTCACGCGCCGCGTCCAGGGCCGACCGGGCTCCGGCGACCGTCTCTTCCCATGCGCGCTCCGCCTGCTCGAGCACGGCCGTCGCCTCGTCGTCCAGCGGAAGCGCACCCCGAATCTCGAGATCCCGTTTCGCGACGTTGGCCGCGACCCACTCCACCAGGTCGTCGCCGACGAACTTCTGACCCAGGGCGAAACGCACGCGCACGGGAGGAGCCGGATAGAGCACGCGCCGCCAGTGGTCGCGCACCACCGCGTTCACGACGTCGAATCCGTCCCCGGTCACCTCGAAGCCGAACGGCAGGCCGCACTCGAACGCGAAGTCCGTCAACACGCGCTGACAGAAGCCGTGGATGGTCAGCACGTTGGCCCGGTCGAGGTCGGTGACGGCGACCTCCAACCGTCGGACGACTTCCTCGCGCGCGATACCGAGCCCCTCCCAGTGCGCCGCGAGCTCCACCGCCTGGTCGTCCGGCCGGTTCCCGTCTCCGCCCACGAGCCGCAACGTCGCCCGCAGGGTCCGGCGGATCTTGTCCCGCAGTTCGTCCGTCGCCGCGTTGGTGAAGGTCACGACGAGGAGTTCGCCGATCTCCCGCTTCGCCTCCACCACCAGGCGCGCGACGAGCGTGGTGAGCGTGTAGGTCTTCCCGGTGCCGGCGCTCGCCTCGATCAGGGTTGCCCGGGCCGGCCCGAGCGGCAGTTCGAGGGCGGTCCGCTCCGCGTGGACCCCCATCACGTCACCTCCGTACGCGCATGCACGACCGGGAACAGCAACTCCTCGGCCAGGACGCGGAACTCGCGGCCCAGCGGGCTACCACCATCGTACGCCAGGGCCGCGTAGGGGTCCCTGGATTCCGGGAAACCGAAGAGTCCCCCGAACCATTCGCTTTCCGCCGCCCGAAGCCCCCGCGCCCGCGCCGCGGCGGCGTCTTCCCGGCCCTTGGGTCGCGCCGCCGCCGAGGCGTACGCCCAGGCCGTCTTCGGCGCGAAGGGCAGGAGTCTCGACTGGCCGGCGGTCCAGGCGTCCAGCCAGGCGCCGAGCGGCCCGTCCGCCCCGCCGGGCGCCTCGAGCCACTCCACCTCGACGCCGTTGCGACCGAGCCCCAGCAGGCAGGCTCGCTTCTCCGAGGTCCCGCCACCTCCGGCCGCCCACGCGAGGAGCTTCAACCAGGCCGCCACGCGATCCTTGGGCCGGATGCTGCCGATACGCCAACAGAGGACGTAGCCGGCGTCGGCGTCGATGCCCTCGACGGCGCCGGTCACACGCAGTCCGCCGCATGGCAGGTCAACGGCCCGGGCCGGCGCGGCCAGTGCCTCCCGGTGCTCCGCCATGGCTTGCGCAAGCTCCGAGACGGCCCCCTCGGCGTCCTGTACCGCCATGCGGCCGAGTCCCGCCTCCGGTAGTGTCGGCTCCGCTGCGGCGACCCGCACGACGCGGTCGAACGGCACGCCCGCGCGCACCAGCTCCCACATCCGGTCCCGCAACTGCCAACTCGCGAGACCGTCCAGGCCGAACGGCTCCTCCTCCAGGACCGCCACGTCCTCCACCTCGAGCCGGGCCTGCAGCCGTCGTTGGAGGAACCACTTCGCCGGGTCCCCGAAGAAACGCACCAGGGCGTCGAGATCGACCGCCGGGGACGGCTCGCCCGCGTCCGGCGCCGGCGCCCGCATCCGCGCCCCCGCCACGGCGCCCGTCGCCCCGGATACCGCTTCCGCGGCCTCCAGCATGTGCTGCGAATAGCTGAACAGATCCCGCTCGGAACCGTCGAAATAGCGGACACTGAAGGGCTGCAGGGGGTGTCGCACCTCCACGTCCCCGCCCTCGAGCCGTGCGTCGAGATACTCCCGCAGTTCGTCGACGACCACCGACGGGGGAATCGCTGCGTCGTCGCGCAGGCCGCGGCCGGTGTAGGTCACCACGAACGCCCGCCGCGCGGCGAGGAGCGTTTCGAGAAAGGCGAGCCGGTCCTCGTCCCGCACGTTGCGGTCGCCGCGCCGCTCGTCGTCCGCGGCCAGCACGTCGAAGGTCGGCGCTCCCGGGCTTCGGGGAAAACCCCGGTCGTTCATGCCGACGGCGCACACGACCTTGGCCGGGAACGTCTGGCCCGCGCCGAGACCGGTCACGGTCACGCCGTCCGCGAGCCGCGCTACGGCGCCGCCCTGCGTCTGCACGGCCTCGGCGAGCGCTTCCCGCAGGACCGGGAAGGGGACGGGCGCATCGACCGCACACTGCGTCTCGAACTCCCCGATCGCTCGTTGCACCGCGGCGGTCTCGCGTCGGACCTCCGCGTCGTAGGTGCGATCCTCGCCGGCGAAGAACCCCTCCACGACCCCCTCGCGCAGCCGCGTTCCCCACTCGCCGGCCACGCACGCCTCGTCGAGCCAGTCCCGCAGCGCGAACGCCGCGTCGCAGTAGCGCACGAAGCGCCCCAGCAGTTCGAAGTCCTCCGGGCCCGGATCGAGCCCCCAATCCCGGACCGGACACGGCGCGATTCCCGCGAAGAGGGCGTCCGTCCCCTCCATGGCGTAGCCGAGCAACAGGCGCTTGAGCCCGAGCCGCCAACCGTGCCCCTCCGTGGCCGGCAGATCCTCGTCCCGCCGGTGCGCGGCATCCACACCCCAGCGGATGCCCGCCGCCCGGACCCAGTCCCGCACGTCGGCCAGCCGCTCCTCCGGGATGCCGAAGCGCGCACGCACGGAGGCGCACTCCAGGGGCGCCAGCACGGCCTCGGCGCCATAGCGGGAACCCGGCAGCGCGAGGAGGTCGATCAGCGCGCGCAGCCCCCGCGTCTCGCCCGCCGGCGGACGCGCCACGTGGAACGGTATCCGGCCGGCGGTCGCGAAGACCGACTCGATTGGCGGTCCGTAGTCCGCGAGGCTCGGCGTCACGACCAGGACGTCCGCGGGTTCGATGTCGTCGTGTTCGTCGAACAGGGCGAGCAGCCTGTCGTGCAGCACCTCGGCCTCGCGCACTGCGGAGTGGCAGACGTGGATCTGCAGAGACGAGTCGGCACCCTGCGTTGGAGCCTTGAGGGCCGCGCCTTCCGCGGCTGTGCGCAGATCGAGGATGTCCTGCTGCACCTGCCCGAGCACGGTCGCTTCCCCCGGCGGGTCGTACAGCTCGTCCGGGGCGCCGATGGCCAGCTCCCGCTCGGCGAGCAGGGCCTGCATGTCCCGGGCGGGCTTGCCGAGCGCCGCCAGGATCTCGTTGCCCTCGGTGCGGTAGTCGTCCGCCGGGTCGAGCGGGTCCGCGCGCCGTCGGATCACGCGCTTCGGCGCGATGTCGCTCCAGTATTCCCGGCACGGGCTCAGGAGGAAGAGATGCACGTCGATGTCGCCCTCGACCCGGCGCAGCACGTCGAGATACGACGGCGACAGCATCCCGAGACCGAAGAAGCTCACCCGCCCCGGCCAGGACGCGGGCGGTTCCCACGCCGTCTCGTGGAACGCGTCGACCGCGGCCACCCAGTGGGGTCGCCCGGCGTCCTCCGCGGTCAGCCGCTGCCAGAGCCGCGCCTGCCAGTGCGGCGTCTCGCCGGCCTCCCAGGCGCGAATCCAGTCCGGGCGGTACAGGAGACATCGGTCGTACACCCGCGCGAGACGGGTTGCGAGCCCGAAGCGCTTGCAGGGGTCGCCGTCGAACAGGTAACGCCGCACGGGGGCATCGCGCGTGTCGGCGAGCGCTTCGAACACGCGCCAGCGGAGCCGCTCCGGCGCAAACGGCTGCTCTCTCGGCAATGTCGGTACCGCTCCGCGCATGATCGACCAGGCGAACTGCGCCGGCAGTTCGATCCGCTGGTGTGCGGCGACGCCAAGATACCGGGCGAGCTCGAGGGTCAGCCAACGCCCCAGCGTCGGGTGCGGCACGACGATGCGCTCGGGTTCGAGCGGGTCGCCCGGCTCCTCCAGGATGCACTGCGCGAGCCTCGCGGCGAGCGTCTCGAGACGATTGCCGGCGTGAATCTCGATGCGGGTCTCCCGACGGTGCGCCTGGCGGCCGCTTCTATTCGGCGTCGAACACGGCCGCGACGTCCACGCCGAGCCCCGGCAGGCAGACGGACCTGGCCCGGTCGCCGCGATGGAACGTCGCGTACTCGGCGTAGGAGTCGCCTTCCAGCACAAGCACCGTTACCGTGTCCTCGAGAGGCTCGACCGCCATTCCCGCCAACGCCGTTTCCGTGCAACGCCCGACGCAGTGTCAGTGACCCCGGCGATGCCTGTCAACGGACGCTGTAGAATGCGCGTCCCTCGCGCCTCCCCGCATCGCCCGCCATGGACTCCGCCGACTTCGCCAGATGGTTTCGGGACTCCACGCCCTACATCAGTGCGCACCGGCACCGGACGTTCGTCGTGATGCTGGGGGGCGACGCGCTCGCGTCGTCGAACCTCGTCAACACGGTGCACGACCTCGCGCTCCTGCAGGTGCTCGGGGTCCGGCTCGTGGTGGTCCACGGGGTCGCGGACGCGCTGGCAAACGAAGACCCGGCGCCGCCCGACGGCGCGGCGATGGAGGCCGTCGTCGGGGCCATCGGCATCGCTCGAAGCCGCCTCGAGGCGCTCTTCTCCACCGGCGTCCCGTCGAGTCCCCTGCGCGCCACCCGCATCACGCTGGCGAGCGGCAACCTGGTGACCGCCAGGCCGGCCGGCGTCATCGACGGGGTGGACCGCCTCCGCTCGGGGGAAGTGCGCCGTGTGCACGCCGCCGAGATCGACAGGCTGCTCGACAACGACGCGATCGTCCTCGTGCCGCCCATCGGCTACTCGAGCTCGGGCGCCGCCTACGTCCTGGCCCCCGAAACGCTGGCGGCCGAGGTGTCGGCGAGCGTCGGCGCCGACAAGCTCATCGTGTACGACGAGATCGAACGGGTGAACGACGCGGACGACATGACGCCGCAGGCCCTGGCCGACGCCCTGGACGAGGGCGGCTTCGAACCAAGGACCGAGGTCCGGCTCCGCGCGATCCTGCAGGCGAACGAGGCCGGCGTGCCGCGGTGTCACCTCATCTCCTACCGGGTCGACGGCGCGCTGCTGCAGGAGCTCTTTACCGCGGAAGGCGTGGGCACCCAAGTCTCCAAGGAGGACTACCGCGCGATCCGGCCCGCGACGATCGCCGATGTCGCCGGCATCGTCGAGCTGATCCGGCCGCTGGAAGAACAGGGGCTCCTGGTGCGACGGCCGCGGGACCGCCTGGAGGCGGAGATCGGGCGCTTCGCGGTCGCGGAGCTCGACGGCATCGTGGTCGGCTGCTGCGCCCTCTTCCCGCAGGGCGGCGACGCGGTCGAACTCGCCTGCGTCGCCACGCACCCGGGCCACCGCTTCCGCGTCGGGGGCAGGACCCTCGGCGAACAGGTGTTGTCCCATGCCGAGGCCACGGCGCGCGCCGGCGGTTTCCGGCACATATTCGTCCTCACCACGCAGGCGGAGGACTGGTTCGCCGAGCGGGGGTTCGTCCCCGCCTGCATCGACGACCTCCCGGTGTCGCGCCAGGTCCTGTACAACTACCAGCGCAACTCGAAGGTCATGATCAAGGAGCTCGAAGGCAATGGCCGATAGACGTCCCTATTCCTCCATCGTCGTGGACGGCGTGGAACAGGCGCCGAGCCGCGCCATGTTGCGCCCGGTCGGTTTCGAAACCGAGGACTTCGACAAGCCGCAGATCGGCATCGCCTCGACCTCGAGCATGGTGACGCCCTGCAACATGCACATCGACGCGCTGGCCGAGGCCGCGGCGATGGGCGCGGACGAGGCGGGCGCCAAGAGCATCGTCTTCAACACCATCACGGTGTCGGACGGCATCTCCATGGGCACGCCCGGCATGCGCTATTCGCTGGTGTCCCGCGAGGTGATCGCCGACTCCATCGAGACCGTGGTCGGCGCGCAGGGGTTCGACGGCTTCGTCACCATCGGCGGCTGCGACAAGAACATGCCCGCCTGCGCCATGGCGATGGCCCGGCTCGACCGCCCGAGCGTCTTCGTCTACGGCGGCACGATCCTTCCGGGGACCGAGCGGCGCGACATCATCTCGGTGTTCGAGGCCGTCGGCGCGCACGCGGCCGGGAAGATCGGCGACGTGGAATTGCTCGAAGTCGAGAAGACCGCGATTCCCGGGCCCGGCTCCTGCGGCGGGATGTACACCGCGAACACCATGGCCTCCGCCATCGAGGCCCTGGGGCTGTCGCTGCCCAACTCGTCCGCCCAGAACGCCGTCAGCGACCACAAGCGCGATGACAGCTACCGCGCCGGCGCAGCGGTCGCCCGGCTGATCGAACGCGGCATCAAGCCCTCCGACATCCTGTCCCGCGAGTCCTTCGAGAACGCCATCACCGTCTGCATCGCCCTCGAAGGCTCGACGAACGCCGTGCTGCACCTGCTCGCGATCGCGAGCGCCGCGGGCATCCCACTCGAACTCGACGACTTCACGCGCATCGGCGACCGGGTCCCGGTGCTCGCCGACATGCGTCCGGCCGGCCAGTACGCGATGTCCGAGCTGATCGAGATCGGCGGCATCCGACCGCTCATGAAGACCCTCCTCGACGCCGGCATGCTGCACGGCGACTGCCTGACCGTGACCGGCCAGACCCTGGCGGAAGATCTCGAAGACGTCGCGCCGTATCCCGAGGGACAGCGGATCATCCGACCCCT
>JAJDTI010000027.1 GCA_022827245.1 Pseudomonadales bacterium
CCGGCTACGTGCAGCGCGAGTTCGTCTCCGACGGCTGGGGCGACATCCTGGCAACCGCGGCGCTCGTCGTCTCGCGCTCCGGCGCCAACGCGCTGCACGAACTCCTGACCCTCGGCAAACCCAATCTCCTCGTGCCGCTGCCCACCACGGCGAGTCGGGGCGACCAGATCGACAACGCCGCCTACGCCGCGGAGCGGGGCTACAGCACGGTGCTGCCGGAGGCGGATCTCACGCCCGAGACGCTGGTTGCCGCCGCGCGCGCCGTACTGGACGCTCTCGAAGCCTGGCGGACACGCCTCGCGGAGTTCGAGGCGCCGGACGCCACGGATCTCATCGTCGCCGAGCTCGAAGCCGCGGCGCGGGGCCCGTGAGGAAGGCGCTGGCGGCTTGCTCCTACGCCTTGTCGGCCAGCCTCTGCGCATCCGCGAGGAAGCGCCGCCGCTCGTCAGACGGCGTTCCCGCCCGCATGCCTTCCGCGACGTGCAGCATGTAGGCCTTGATGAGGTCGACCTCCTCGCCCGTCAGCTTGTCCTCGAAGCTCGGCATGCCTTCGGCCAGCAACAGGCCGTCAAGCACGATTTCGTGCAGCAGTTCGTACATGCCCTCGGTCGACCACACGAGATTCGGGATCTCGCCGCCGTCCCCGCCCGGCGTCCCGTGGCAGTGGACGCAGTGCCCCAGGTAGAGGTTGTACCCGGCGCCGATTTCCAGTGGCGAGGCGTCCGTCGAGAGGGCAACGATGACGCGTTCCAGCGGCGGCAGCTTCTCCGGCGGGGGTGCGTCACCACCGAGCTTGAACGTGTAGATCGTGCCCGGGTGAATGCGATCGACCTGCTTCATCCGCTTCCCCGGACCCCCGCCCCATCCCACGGCGATGCTGACGTACTGTTCCCCGTCGACGAGGTAGGTGACCGGCGGCGCGACGGCGCCGCTGCGCACGTCGAACTCCCATAGCGCTTCGCCCGTGCGGATGTCCCGGATGCGGAACCAGCCTTCCGCGTCGCCCTGGAACAGGAGCCCGCCCGCGGTCGTGAGCAATCCGCCGTTGTACATGAGCGGATGGCGCACTTCCCACCTGAGTTCCTGCCCCACCGGGTCCCACGCGATCAGGCGGCCGTAGGACTGGCCAGGCTTCGGGGCGCGCGGGTCGTCCTCCGGCACTTCTTCCACGTACAGGCTCATGTTGTTGGCGTTGGTCGCGCCGTTGCCGCCGTTCAGCCTGCGCCGGGACCGGTCCGGGACACTCCTGTCGTAGCGCAGGGAGCCGATCTGCTCCACGGCCGGGATGTACACCCATCCGGTCTCGGGGTGGTACGACATGGGCTGCCAGTTGTGGCCGCCGTGCGCGCTGGGCGCGATCCGGTGCTTGCGGCCGTCATCGTAGCGCGCCCCTTCCCGTTCGATCGGTCGGCCGTTCGGATCGAGGCCCGTCGCCCAGTTCATGTAGGCAAACGGCGCACCGCTGCGGAACGCGCCGGTCTCCCGGTCCAGGACGTAGAAGAACCCGTTCTTCGGCGCCTGCATGATCACGGCCCCGTCGACGCCGTCCACGGCGAGGTCCGTCCGCATGATGTGCTGCGTGGCGGTGTAGTCCCAGGTGTCCCCCGGGGTCGTCTGGAAGTGCCAGAGATACTGGCCGGTGGAGGCCTCTACCGCGACGATGCTCGAGAGGTACAGGTTGTCCCCGCCCTCGGGGCTGCGGCGCAGCCGGTTCCAGGGCGTGCCGTTGCCGACCCCGATGTAAACGCGGTCGAGCTCCGGGTCGTACGCGATCGAGTCCCACGCGGTTCCGCCGCCCCCGAGCTCCCACCAGGTTCCCGTCCAGGTCGCCGCCGCCTGCTCGAGGTCCGGGTGTTCGAAGCCATCGTCCGGATTGCCCGGGACCGTGTAGAAACGCCAGGCGAGCTCTCCGGTGGCGGCGCGGTAGGCGCTCACGTAGCCGCGCGCCGTGAACTCGGCTCCGCCGTTGCCGATCAGCACCAGGCCGTTGGCGATGCGCGGCGCCCCCGTGATCGACTGGTAGCCCCCAGGATCAACCGTCATGACCTCCCAGTTGAGCGTCCCGTCGGCCGCGTCGATGGACAGCAGGCGACCGTCCAGCGTGCCGGCAAACACCGCCCCCCGGTAAAGCGCCGCGCCACGATTGCTGACCCCGCAGCAGAGGCGGGTCCCGATGCCCCGGTCGACACCCGGGTCGTACTCCCAGATCAGCGTGCCCTTGCGGACGTCGACGGCATACACGACCGACCAGGGACCCGTCAGGAACATGATGCCGTCGACGACGAGGGGCGTGGCCTGGATGCCGCGCTTCGTGCCGAGGTCCAGCGTCCACGCCAGGCCCAGTTCGCCGACGTTCTCCCGGTGGATGCCGTCGAGCGGGCTGTAGCGGTCCTCCCGGTAGTTGCGCCCGTAGGTCAGCCAGTCCCCCGGCCGGGCATCCGCGTCCCGCAGCGCCGCATCGTCGACCGCCCCGGCGACCGCGCGAATGTGGGCCGGGCTGCCCTTGGGCGCCGACTCGGCGGCGGTCGGCGCGGGACCCTGGCCGCAGCCGACCAGGGCGAGGCACGCCGACAGCGCCAGCGGGACGAGACTACCCGGATGACGCACCGGTCCTGCTATCCCCATCATCGCTCCCCCATCGGCACCCCGCACGCTTCGCCAGGCATGGTCCGACGGGCGGGCGCGGGCCGTCAAGCGCTCCGGTTGGAGCATTGAAACCCGCGCGCGAACGGTGGTTAAATCGCGCGCCTTTTTTCGACCCTCTCGCACGCCTCCCGTACGCAAAGGGGCGGACCGAACACTCGTCGGCCGGGGTACCCATGTACCGTGTCAGAACCTACAACCAGATCGCCGCCCGGGGTCTCGAGCGGTTTCCCGAGCAGGGGTTCGAGGTCGGTCCCGACCTCGCGGATGCCCAGGCCATCCTCCTGCGCAGCCACAAGCTCACGGCGTCGGAGGTCGAGCGGAACGTGCATGCCGTGGCCCGCGCCGGTGCCGGCGTCAACAACGTGCCGGTGGAATTCTGCACGGAACGCGGTGTGGTGGTCTTCAACACGCCCGGGGCCAACGCGAACTCCGTAAAGGAACTGACGCTGGCCGCCCTTCTCCTCGCGTCGCGGGACGTCATGGGAGGCATGCAGTACGCGAAGACGCTGTCGAACGTGACCGACGAGCACGAACTCCATCAACTGGTCGAAGGCAAGAAGAAACGCTTCAAGGGCCGTGAACTGTTCGGGCGGACGCTGGGCGTGGTGGGTCTCGGCGCCATCGGCTCCCGCGTCGCGCGGGCAGGCCTCGATCTCGGCATGCGGGTGGTGGGATACGACCCCGCGCTCTCCATCGACGCCGCATGGCGTCTTCCGGGCGAGGTGGAGCGCATGGACGACCCGCCCAGCCTGTTCGCGCGCTCGGACTACGTGACGCTCCACGTGCCGTCGCTCCCGGAGACCCAGGGGATGATCGACGCAGAGGCACTGTCGGCGTTTCAGCCCGGCGCAGCGCTGCTGAACTTCGCGCGCCAGGAGGTCGTCGACGAAGCGGCGGTGCTGGACGCCCTGCGTTCCGGGCATCTCGGCGCCTACTTCTCGGACTTTCCGAGCGCGGCCCTCGCGGCGCACGACCGCGCGTTCGCGACGCCGCACCTCGGCGCCAGCACCCGGGAGGCGGAGGAGAACTGCGCCGTCATGGCGGCGGAGCAGCTCACGGACTTCCTGCGCTTCGGCAACATCGAGAACTCCGTGAACTTCCCCGAGGTCAACCTCGAGCGGACCGAGGGCTACCGCATCGCGGTCACCAACCGGAACGTCGCCGGAACGCTCGGACAGGTGCTGTCGGTGCTTGCCGACGCCGACATCAACGTCATCGACATGCTGAACAAGAGCCGGGACGACGTGGCGTACAACCTCATCGACCTCGAAGTCGAGCCGACGGCGGCGCTCACCGGGCGCATCGAGGCCATCGGCAGCGTCATCGGGGTCAGGACGTTCGACGACTGACCGACCCCGCCTCCTCGGGCGCGAACGGCTCCTCGGGCGCGAATGGCTCCTCGCGTGCGAAAGGATTGGGGCGCCGCAACTGGCGTTCCCGGAACCGCTCGACGCGACACAGGGCCTCCACTTCGCGCGTGACCGGCACGGTTTCCCCGGCGACAAGGCTCGCGATCCACTCCCCCGCAAACATGGCCGTCGTCGTGCCGCTCGAGCCGTGGCCGGCGGTGACGTACGTCTCCGCATCGGCTCGCCCAATCACCGGCAGGCGGTCCGAGGTGACCGCGCGCGTGCCCCGGAACACGCCGACCGGCGCCGCGGGCGATCGCCCGAAGAGCCGGCGAAACCGTTCGGCATTCGCCGCCGTCGCGCGGCCCGCCTCCCACCGGCGGTACTCGTAGGTCGCCCCTACCCAGCATTCCCGCGCAGACCCGGCCGGCGCCGCGTACCCGTCCCCCAGGACGGGCGCCCGCAGGACCGGTCCCCGAAACAGGTCCGCCTGACCTTCCAGCGGCGCGACTTCGAGTTCCGGGAACCGCTCGGTGATCCTCGATGCTGCGGCCAGGACGGTCACGCCATTGGCCGGAGGTCCCTTGTCCAGGTGAATCCGCGGGTGATCAAGCAGGGCGCGGCAGAGGGCGGGACCGTCCACCAGTCCCGCGTGGGGGAAGTGCAGTCCTTCGGCGGCAGCCTCGATGCCCGCAATCCCCGAGGCTTCCCGGGCGGAGAGCGCCGCGATCCAGTCCGGCGGCAGCGCCGGAAGGACACGGTCGAGACGCGCCGGGTCGCCGTCCGGGCCGGGCAACTGCAAGGCGCCCGTCGGCCTGAACCCGGCGAGACCGTCGAGGGCATGCACGGCGAAGCCGTAGGCGTGCGCCCGCAACGACGCGGCGCCGCTGCCGTCGCCGAGCAGACGCGGGTGTACGACCGCCGCGGGAATGGCCGAGGCGCCGGCAGCGACCGACGCATCGTGCACCGACACCTCGAAGCCGCGTTCCGCGAGCGCCCGCGCCGCCGCGCATCCGGCGAAACCGGCGCCGACGACCGACACCGACCCGCGTTGCGCGGTCCGTGGCGACCACGTTCCGGGCAGTTCACCGACGAGCGCGTGCCACTTCCGCGGACGCTGGTCCAGGCGCCGCACCGTGAAGCCGGCCTGCCGCAATGCCCGCTTGACCACGCCGGCGGACGAGTAGGTCGTCACGGTCGCCCCGGGCCGCGAGAGCGCCGCCGCCGCGTCGCATACCGCCTCGCTCCACATCCCCGGATTGCAGCGCGGGGCGAATCCGTCGAAGAACCAGGCATCGACGCCGGAACCCTGGCGCCCCGTCAGGTCCGCCAGCCCCGCCAGGACGTCGCCGAAGTACAGGGAGAGCCGCACCCGCCCGCCGGCGAACCGTCGCCGGTGCCAACCCGAGATGGCGGGCGGCAGGGCATCGGCCAGGCGCCGGTGTAGCGCGGATCCCGAACGCCGCGCTGCACGCCCGAGGTCGTCCCGGCCCACGGGCGCGTGCTCGAACGCCACGTAGTGCAGCGTGCCGGTCGACCGCGCCAGGAAACGCTCCGCCGCGAGCGCGAAGTTCCGCCCCAGGCCGAACCCGAGTTCGCCCACCGTGAAGGACTCGGCCTCCACCCGCGCATCGAAACGGGCCGGTTCGAGGAAGATGCGCCCGGCCTCGCCCGCACCGCCGGTGCCGTGGTACACGTCGCCGAACCCGACCGAGTAAGGTCGGTCGCCGTCCCAGCGCACGACCGCCGGCGCGAGAACCCGGTGTGTCAACTCCACGTGAGGGACCGTGACGCGTTCGCCTCGGGCACCGACCGACCGCTCACCCCGCCGCGACGTAGTCCCGGGCGTCCCGGTACGCGGCGTCTATCAACTCCACCAGCGCCTCCTCGTCGAGCTCCGCCCCCGGTCGCAGCTTGACATGGCGCATCCGCTTGCCGGTCCCTTCGAGCAGCCCGGCGGGGTCCGGCAGGGACGCGCCGTTGAAGAACCCCACGTTCACGTGCTTCCGGAAGGCGTTCACGTAGGCGAAGGGGACATCCTCGATGCAGGCGACGGGGCAGCCGTCGTGGAATAGTTCCAGCACGTCGTCGCCGAGGCCGCGCATGCGTATCCACCAATCGCGCGCCATCGAGCCGAGCGCGTCGGTCCGGTCGGCGAACCACGCGTTGATGACCGGGTCCAGCAGCGTCGTGCCGCTGAACGTCAGCCTTGCTTCGCGGGGCTCCTCTCGCTGGCCTTCGGGCATGGCGCCGGACTCCCGGATCAGTTCGCCTGCCCGAACGCCACCTCGGCATCCAGCAGCGCGCGGATCTCGTCTTGCGAGTACCCCGCCTCCCGCAGCACCTCCGCCGTGTGCGCGCCGATCTCCGGAGCGCGTTTCGGCGGCCGCTTCTCCTCTTCCTCGAGGAAGATCGGCGAGTTGATGGTGTAGTCGTAACCTTCGCCGGAATCGTGGGTCTCGACGACGATGTCGTTCGCCCGCAGTTGCTCGTCCACGACCACCTCGGACATGCGCGCGACGACGCCGCAGGTCACTTCGTGGGCGTCGAGCCGCTCCATCAACTCTGCCTGCGTCCACCGGGAGGTCGCGGCCCGCATCGCCTCGATCAGGGCGTCGCGATTGCGCAGCAGCGTGCGCATGTCGGCGAAACGCGGGTCCTCGAGCCACTCCGGGTGGCCCAGGGCCCGTGCGAGCCGCGGCCACTCGCGGGCGGTGTTGATCATGGCGAGGCTGACGTAACGGCCGTCGCTGGTGGGGTAGGCGATCCGGAACGGATTGGCCCAGCCGCGCTCCTGGCTGATGGCGCCGAGGTCGACCCCGGCGATGACCCCCTGCAGCGCCATGCCGTTCACCCAGGCGCCGCTCGCCGCAAGGGACGTGGTCACCTGGCATCCCTCGCCCGTCCGCTCGCGCCGGTAGAGCCCCGTCATGATGGCGCCGTACATCGCGAGCGACGTGGTGTGATCGCCCATGCCCGGCGCCGACTGCAGCGGCGCCTGGCCCTTGCCACGGATGAAATCCATGATCCCGGACCGGGCCCACCAGGCTGTAACGTCGAACGCCCGGCGCCGCACCTCCGGGCCGCGCTTTCCATAGCCCGTCATCTGTGCGAAGACGATCCGCGGATTGATCGCCTTCAGTTCCTCGTACGTCATGCGGAAATCGCTGAGCTGCTTGCCCAGGAAGTTCGTCAGGATCACGTCGGCGTCCGCCACGAGGCGGTGCAGCACCTCCTGCCCCTCCGGGCGCTTGAGGTCGAGGCAGATGCTGCGCTTGTTGCGCGACGTCAGCTGCCAGTGATACGGCACCGGGTGCGCGCCGACGAGGGTCCGGTAAACGTCGCCGCCGGGCGGCTCGACCTTGATGACGTCCGCGCCGAAGTCCGCCAGGATCGTGGCCGACGCCGGTCCGGCGAGAAAGGTCGCGGCGTCGATGACCCGAACGCCCTTCAGCAGGTAGTCCATCCGTCTGTCCTCCCGGTTCAGGGGCGTTCCAGCCGGAACATCATGGACGTCGCCACCCAGTCCGTCCCGATGCCGTACTTCTCTTCGTAGACCGCCATCACCCGCGCGTGCTCGTCCGCATCGTCGACCAGCACCGCGCGCAGCGGGTACACCTCCTCGTCGAACCGCACGCGCACCCTGGGATCCGCCTCGATGTAGGGCGTCCAGTTCGCGCCTTCCGGGCTGGTGGCCACGTAGAGATCGTCGCCCATCGCGACTCCCCAGATGTTGATCGAGTAAGGCTCGGCGGGCCGGGTCTCGAGCTGGAACGTGTCCGGCACCTGGCTCCATTGGGCCGGGGCCTCGCCCTCGGGGCCGGCGAGTTGGCCGCCCGGTATCGTGTAGAGCGGCTCGCCGCATCCCGCGACGAGCAGCAGGCAGGCCGTTACCAGTGCGAATCGGGTCATCGGAGGGTTCTCCCGTGTGCTCCGGAATGAAAGAGCGCCATGCAACGGGCGCATGCTACCAGCCGCCGGACCCGGGATTCCGCATGCTTGCCCAACTCGGGCCACGGCCCAATAATCGACGGACTTCACCCCGGGCACACGCTTCATGAACCGTTTCTCCCTGATCGCGGCCCTGGCCACGCTGGCCACCGCCGCCTGCGCTCCGGAGGAAGCACCGCCTCCCATGACCGTCGGCGACACGCCGACCTCCGCGCGCACTCCCGCCGGCGCCTTCATAAGCTGGCGCGAGCACCTGATCGACGATCCCGCCACCACCGGCGTCCCCGTGAGCGGGAGCGACGGCCTGGGGATGGCGGACCTCGACGGGGACGGGTTCGAGGACGTGGTCTCCGTACACGAGTCCGACACGAGTTACGACGGCGAAGCCGACGGCCACGTGCGGATCGCCTTCGCGTCCGACGACCCGGACGTCTGGACGAACGTCACCCTCGCCGAAGGGGCGGAAGCGGCGGCCCCCGAGGACGTGGACATCGCCGACGTCAACGGCGACGGACACCCGGACGTCATCGTGGCGGCGGAACTCGCGCACCTGATCTACTTCCAGAATCCCGGGGCCGACGTACGTACCACCGACTGGCCGCGCCTGATGCTGCCGATGACGCGGAACCGCGGCTCGTACATCCGCGTGTTCCTCGCGGACTTCGACGGCGACGGACGGCCCGAAGCCATCGCGCCCAACAAGGGGACGCAGAACCCGAGGCCCGAGGACTATGAGCGCCTGACGCCGATCTCCGTCTTTCACGCGATCGGCGACCCACTCGCGCCCGACGGCTGGCGGGAAACCGTGCTCGGCAACTACAGCGTGCCGCACAACGCCCAGCCGGTGGACGTCGACGGCGACGGCGACCTCGACATCATCGGCGGGATACGCGGCGGTCCGCGCATGGTCTGGTTCGAGAACACCGGCGGGGACGTGGGCGACCTCGTCGAGCATCCCATCGACGTCGAAGGCGTCGCGGTGGCCGGCTTCCACCTCGCCCACGCCGACCTGAACGGCGACGGCAGGACCGACATCGTGACCGCGGCCCGGTTCGGTGAGCCGGGTTCCCGTGCCCTGGTCGGACCCTCGATGGGACTGGTCTGGCTCGAACAGCCGGCGACATCGGACGCCCCCTGGACCGTGCATCGGATCGGAGATTTCGGCTCGGACAGCGTGACGGGAATCGCCCTGGCCGACATCGATGGCGACGGCGCGCTCGACGTGATGTCGGGAAGCTACAGCCTGGGGCCGCGCGACGAGGACGGCGAGGTCACGGTGAACGATGCGCTCGGTCGCCTCGGGTGGTTCCGCAATCCGGGCGTCGCGGAGGAGGAGTGGACGCGGCACGACATCTCGCGCCGCAAGCGCGGCATGTTCGACGATTTCGAACCGCGCGACCTCGACGGCGACGGAGACATCGACTTCGTCGGTACGCGCGGCAACAGCGCCCCCTATGACGGGGTGTTCTGGCTCGAGCAGGTACGGACCGAGGCGCCGATGCCGGCGTTCACCCGCGCCCGCGCCGAGGACAGCCCGGAGATGCCGCTGCCGCCAGGTTGAGGACCCTCAGGGACGGGTCTCGGCCACCGCCGCGTCCACGACGGCGCGCAACGCCTGCGCTTCGTCGTCCCCCTCGACCCGGCGCAGGCGGAAGAGGTCGATCTGCCGGTCCGCGGACGTCCCGGTCCGGACGATGTCGCGGATGCGGGCCACTTCCTCCTCGCAGCCCAGGGCGCGGGCATCCTCGGCCACGTCGTGCAGGAGCGCGTCGAGGTGATCGTCGATATCCACCCGGCCACCGCCACCGACATCGCCCAGGAACGCCAGCACGCCGTAACGCGCCGCGAGCCACCGGTTCTCGGCGATGATCTCCGTGGGAGGCTCGGCCGGCAGTCCCCCGTCCAGGTCCTGCCGCAGCAGCTTGCGGATCAGCGACGCGTAGAGCGCAGCGACCGCCACGGCGTCGTCGAGGCGGGTGCAGATGTCGCAGATCCTGAGCTCGACCGTCGGGTAGTTCGCCGAAGGACGCACGTCCCACCACAGTTCGCTGCCGTCGCCGATGAAGTCCAGCGCGCGGTAGTCCTCGACCAGCGTCTGGTAGTCGTGGTGTGAGAACAGCGGGGGCGGCAGGCTGGTGCGCGGCAGGGCGCCCATGATCGTCAGCCGGTACGACTTGAACCCCGTCTCGCGGCCGCCGTTGAACGGAGACGACCCGGACAGCGCGTGCAGCGTCGGCAGGTAGCGGCGCAGGGCGGTCATCACCCGGATGCGCGAATCCCGCGTCCCGAACCCGGCGTGGACGTGCATGCCCCCGACGATCAGGCGCCGCACGCTCTCCTGGAAGGTGATGGCGAAGCGCTCGTAGCGTTCCTTCGCCGTCGGGGCCTGCTCCCGCCAGTCGGCGAACGGGTGCATCGACGTGGCCAGGGCCACCGCACCATGCCGCTCGGCCGCGTCGACCACGATGGAACGCGTCTCCGCCAGGGCGTCGCGCAGCTCGGCGACCGATGCGCACACGCGCGTGCTGGTCTCGACCTGCGAGCGCAGGAACTCGTGCGTGACGTGGTGGCGGCCGGCCGCCGCGGCGCAGGCGTCGAAGATCGCGGGATCGGGGTCCGCGATCAGGTCGCGCGAGTCGGGATCGACGAGGAAGAACTCTTCCTCGACGCCAAGGGTGATGGCAAGGTCGTCCGCGGTGGCCACCGGCGCGCTCCGATCGACGGTCCGGAGTATTGTAGACCGGCGGCGACGGACGCTTCGGACGGGACGCGTTTTTCGCCTGCCGGCGGCGCTCGCGGCAACCGCGTGCCCCCTCGCCGGAACGGTGGTATCTTCCGGGACGAAAGGCCAGAATGTGCGGCCCCCGATCGCGAGTGGGGCGAGCGCCCCTGACACGTTCCTGACACGTCCCTGAGAGTAGGAGAGCGGCGGTGATCCTGGAAGACTGGTGGTACGGCGCAGCAGGTTTCTCCCTGCCGATCCTCGTCGTCTACGTCCTGCTGATGACGCACGTGACGATCGTCGGCGTCACGGTGTACCTGCATCGTTTCTCGGCGCACCGGGCGCTGGAACTGCACCCCGCCCTGCAGCACTTCTTCCGGTTCTGGCTCTGGCTGACGACCGGCATGATCACGAAGGAGTGGACGGCCATACACCGCAAGCACCACACCGCGGCGGACGTCGACGGCGACCCGCACAGCCCGCAGATCCACGGCCTGCGCGCCATTCTTTTCGAGGGCGCCGAGTTCTACCGCGCCGCCGCCACACCGGAGACCCTCGAACGCTACGGGAAGGGGACGCCGGACGACTGGATCGAGAACCGGGTCTATACGCCCCACACGTCCCTCGGGGTCACGCTGCTCCTCTTCGTGAACCTCGCGCTGTTCGGCGTGCTGGGTCTCACCGTGTGGGCCGTGCAGATGCTCTGGATCCCCTTCTTCGCGGCGGGCGTCGTCAACGGCGTCGGGCACCGCCTCGGCTACCGCAACTTCGAGTGCCCCGACGCCGCGACCAACTTCGCGCCCTGGGGCATCCTGATCGGCGGCGAGGAGCTGCACAACAACCACCACACGTATCCCAACTCCGCGAAGCTGTCCGTCAAGCCGTGGGAGTTCGATCTCGGCTGGGCCTGGATACGGCTCTTCGAGCGTCTCGGCCTTGCCACGCCCCTCTCCACGGGCCCGGTGGTCGAGCGGGTCGAGGGCAAGACTTCCATCGACATGGACACCACCTGGGCCGTGCTGAACGACCGGTTCCGCGTCATGTCGCGCTATGCCGAAGAAGTGGTCGCGCCGCTGGTCAAGCAGGAGTTTCGCCAGGCCGACGCGGCCACGCGGCGCCTGCTCAGGCGCTCGAAGCCGGTGCTGTGCCGTCACGACACCCTCGTCGACGACCGGCAGCGGCGACGCATCAGCGAGATCACGGGCGTGAGCCCGTCGCTGAAGACGATCTACGAGAAGCGGCTCGAACTCGTCGAGGTGTGGTCGAAACGCGGCCGCGGAGACGACCTGCTCGCGGCATTCCGGGATTGGTGCGGCGAAGCGGAAGCGACCGGCATCCAGGTGCTCAAGGAGTTCGTCGCCGACCTCAAGTCCTACAGCGTGCCGGCTGCCGTACGCGCGTAGGGGACGGGCTTGTCCCGTCCCGTCTCGAATGCGTGCATGACATCAAGACGGGCGGCCACGAGGGCCGCCCCTACGAGCGCATCCGGTAGTCGTTGCGGCCGTCGGAGCGGTCCCCGCCCCGCATGAGATAGAGCGTGCGTTCCGCCATGGCGACCTTCCGGGTAGCCCGTGGCGCCTGCTTCCTGGCGAGTTCCCGGTCGTAGACCGACGTGGTCGGCATGTAGCGCAGGGTCATGCCGCGCCGCGGGCGGTCGGAGGTGTTCGGCTCGGAGGCGTGGGCCAGGAAGACATCGTGCAGGGAGACCTGCCCCGCCTCGAGCACGACGTCGCGCGCCTCGCCTTCGTCGTACTCCCCGGCCTCGAGCTCGAGCGGCAGGCTCAGGCCTTTCGCGCCGTTGAACCGGTGCGCCATGACGCGCTTGTCCCGGTGGGAGCCCGGGATCACGCGCAGGCAGCCGTTCTCCGGCGTCGACGCGTCGACCGCGATCCACACCGAGCACGTCGCCACCGGCCGGATCGGCCAGTACTCGCCGTCCTGGTGCCAGGGCGTACGCGTGCCGTGGCGGGCGGGCTTGGCGAAGAAGCTCGAGTTCCAGAGCGCGAAGTCCGGGCCGATGAGCTGCTCGACCATGTCGAGGATCTCGGGGATGCGCGCCACGTTCAGGAACCCGGTGTCGAAAGCGAGTAGCGCCGGGCAGTAGTCCACGAACTGCGGGTGGCGTTCGATCAGGCGGTCGTGGGCCGAGCGGATGTCGGCGAGCACCGGCTCGGGAACGCGATAGTCGGGGATGACGTAGCCGTCCGTACGGTATCGGTCGATCTGCTCGGGCGTCAGCATGTGCTCGTCGTCGACGCGCGACGCTTCGGGTCGCGTTGGGAGTTTCGCTGACGCGAAACTCCTGGCGCAGGTTCGCAACCAGTATAGCGCTGCGTCGCGTGGGCCGCCGGTCAGTACACCTGCGGCAGCGCCCTGAGCCGGCGCCGCGCGCCGAGGAGGAACGCCAGCCCCAGCGAGACCGTGACCATCGGCACCAGCGCGAGCGAGTAACGCAGGTCCGCCGGGTCGCCGAAGACGTTGTCCGTGATGAGCGCGATCGACAGCGGTCCGAAGCCCATGCCGACCAGCGTCGAGGTGAACAGGAACACGGCGTAGATCTGCCCCCGCATGCGCGGCGGAGTGATCTCCTGCACGATCGCGGCGCCCATGGGGGTCGTCGCGGCGGCGAAGAGGTAGTACACGGCGACCAGGACGATGGCGGCCACGCCGCTCGCCACGAGCGGGTAGGCCACGATCGGAATGAGCGTGAAAAGGTTCGCGAGGATCGCGATCTGGATCTTCGCGTCGCCCACGCCGCGGCGCGCGAGCCAGTCGGACAGGCGGCCGCCGAGGATCGCGCCGATCGTGGCGGTGATGGCGAGCGTCAGCCCGAAATAGATCCCCGCCTCGCCCACGGACCAGCCGTGGGTCCGCACGAAGAAGGTCGGAACCCAGGCGGCGATGCCGTAGGACTTGATGGCGAGGATGCTGAAGCCGACGAGGGTGCACGTGATCAGCACGCGGTGCTCGCGTACATGCGCCCAGACCTCGCCGAGCGGAATGCCCTCGGGGCCCCGGTCATCGCCCCGGGCGGGTTCCCGCATCGCCATCGCGAGCAGCGCGACCAGCAGTCCCGGCAGGCCGACGACGAAGAAAACCACCTGCCAGGGCCGCACCGTGCCGACGAGGGGCAGAGCGATCTCCGCGAAGTCCTCCAGCACGTCGAACACCGTCGCCGCGAGAACGGTCGCAAACCCCGAGCCGATGGCGGCGCCGGTGATGAAAACGGCGATCGCCGTCCCCCGGCGCTCGGGCGGGAACAGGTCCGAGATCATGGACATGGCGGCCGGGCCCAGGGTCGCTTCCCCAGCGCCGACGCCGAAACGGCCGAGGAACAGCGTCCAGAACGACCGTGCGAGACCGCAGGCCGCCGTCGCCAGGCTCCAGACCGCGATGCCTATGGCGATGATCAGCCGCCGGGAGCGCGCGTCGACCAGGCGGCCGATCGGGATGCCGAACAGCGAGTAGAAGATCGCGAACGCGAACCCGATCAGGATGCTGATCTGCGTGTCCGTGAGCCCGAGGTCCGCGCGGATGGGCTCGATCAGGAGACCGAGCACCTGGCGGTCGAGGAACGCGAAGGAGTTCGCGGCGGTGAGGACGCCCACGGTAAACCACGGGCCGCGCCCCAGGTAGTCGCGCACCGGTCGCCGGGCGCCTCCGGCCTGCGCGCGGCCGGCTTCCGTGCCTTCCTGCATGGCACGGCATCATACGCGCACAATTGCAGTGGCCGGGGCGAGCGCTTAGTGTGTCGCCCCCACGGGCGGGCGGCCACGGGATCGACGGATGGGAGACTTCCAGGGGTTCGGGGCGGAGACCTTCCGGTTTCTCGAGGAACTCGAACAGAACAACGAACGGCCCTGGTTCAACGAGAACAAGCACCGTTACGAGGAGTCGGTGCTCGAACCCTCGCTGGACTTCATCGCCGCCATGAACGCCCGCCTTCCCGCGATCTCGGACCACTTCCTGGCGATTCCGAAGCGGACCGGCGGGTCGCTGATGCGCGTCTACCGCGACACGCGTTTCTCGAAGGACAAGACCCCCTACAAGACCAACATCGGCATGCAGTTCCGCCACGAGCGGGGCAAGGACGTGCACGCGCCCGGCTTCTACGTGCACATCCAGGGTGAGACGTGCTTTCTCGCGGCCGGAATGTGGCATCCGGCGCGGGACGCGCTCGAAGCGATTCGCACCGCGATCTTCGAGCATCCCGCGAAATGGAAGCGCGTACGGGACAATCGGCGCTTCCGCGGCGTCTTCGATCTCGGCGGGTCCAGCCTCAAGCGCCCCCCACGGGGGTATCCGCCGGACCATGCATACCTCGAGGACCTGAAGCGCAAGGATCACATCGCGGTCTGCAACATCGACCGATCCGAAGCCGGCAGTCCGGCCTTCGCGGATGCCGTCGGCGAACGCTTCGCGGCCAGCAAGGGCTACATGGGCTTCCTCTGCGACGCGCTCGGCCTCGAGCACTAGCGTTCGAGCCCCGAATGGCCCTGGTCGAGATCGCGAACGGCGTCGAGGTTCCGGAGGAATCCCTCGCGTGGAAGTTCGTGCGCGCGTCGGGACCCGGAGGGCAGCACGTCAACAAGGTCTCGACCGCAGTGGAGCTGCGCTTCGACGTGGACCGCTCCGGGCTGCCCGACGGGTGGGCCCGGCGGCTCAGGGCGGCGGCGGGGCACCGTCTTGCGGCGTCCGGCGAGATCGTCATCTTCGCCCAGACGCATCGCAGCCAGGCGCGCAACCGGGAAGACGCTCTGGATCGCCTCGGCGCGTTGCTGGAAGCGGCCCGCCAAGCGCCGGCGAAGCGCCGGCCGACGAATCCCAGCGCGGGCGCGCGGGCGCGGCGGCGGGAGCTCAAGCGACGCCGCGGCGAGGTCAAGCGGGATCGGTCGCCCCCGGAAGTGGACGGCTAGCGCCCCGCGGCGGGCCAATCGCTTACGGCGATTGCGGAAGAGACTGATTCCCGGCTCGGTGGACGCGCTCGACAATAGGTGCCGACCCTTCCACAATCACGGTCGGAGCGCGCATGAGATTCAAGATCGACCCGAACATCACGACGACGCTGCTGGTCGGCGCCACCATCATCGGCGTGACGCAGACGACCATCTCCGCGGCGTCGGCCGCCACCGACGCGCGGTTCGAGCGCATCGACGCGCGGATCGATGCCCGATTGGAAAAGATGGATGCCCGGATCGATGCGCGTTTCGAGAAGATGGATGCGCGTTTCGAGAAGATGGATGCGCGTCTCGAAAAGATGGATTCCCGAATCGACGACGTGGCCGCCGGCATCGCCCGCCTGGAGGGCCTGATTCAGGGATTCCATGCCGCGTCGGCGGCGGAGGACGCGGCGGTATCGGAGGAGCCTGGGTAGCGAAACGAGGCTGGCGGCACGCGGCTGCTCGACACGCCTCCGCACCCGGCAACGGCCCTCCGTCGGCAAGTGGCTTACGGCGATTGCGGAAGCTGACCCCCGGCGCGCGGGCGAAGCGGCGCGACCTCAGGCGCCGGCGCGGCGCGGTCAAGCGGGACCGCGCGCCGCCGGAGGTGGACGGGTAGCGTTCGCCCTGGGTCGGTCCAGCAGCCGCAGGCGCTTCGAGTCGTCCGCATGAGGAACCACGATCTCGCACTCGGGGCCGGACGCGTGCAGCAGGCTCCGATCCAGGGTGACGAGAGGACAGTCGAACGCCTCCGCGAGGGCGACGTACCAGGCATCGTAGCTGTCGATGTCGGCCCTGAGCGCCCAGACGCGACCGGCGAACGGAGCGAAGGGCGCGAGTTCCAGGTCCAGTTTCGACAGGCTGCCCAGCGCGCCGTTCGCCTCCACCCTGGAGATCTCGCCGGCCCTCTCGAGGCGCCGAAGGATGTCTGTTGCGTCGGCCGGGAGCAGCTCCGGCGCGAGCAGGGGTCCCTCCGCCAGCGCCGATTCCGCCCACCGTCCTTCAGGGCCGGAGTCCACGAGGGCCGCAGCGAGCACCGTCGCATCGACGACGAGGGTCACGCGCGATCGTCGTTGCGTGCCTGGACGATACGCTCCGGCGGAACGCGGGTCCCGGCGGCGTCCTTCCGTTCACGCAGCGTCGCGAGCCAGGCGGCCATGGAAGGGCGCGACGCGAGCCGTATCAGTTCCGAGCGGAGGTACTCCTGCATGGACTGGTGCTGCAGCGCCGCGCGTGCGGCGAGCTCGTCCCTGACCTCCTCCGGCACTCCGCGGATCGTGAGCTGTACTGCCATGACGTCAATATGACATCAGTAAACGCATTTTGAAAGCATCCTGGGACCAGACATGGGCCACCATTCCCGGCAGGCAGGTCAGGCCGACAGGTTGGCCTGCAGCGTCCCCGCAGGCCGATAGAGGTCACCGTCCTTCAGATACTCGCCCGTCACGGCACGTATGGGCTTGTGGTCGTACATCCCCGGCGCGTCCGGAAGGTGCTCGCTGTAGTAGGACCGGTCGCCGAAGAAGCGCAGCACGAGGTTGCGGCGTTCGGACAGCACCTCGTCGGCGCCGCCGCCGCTGTGCAGGCAGTGCGGGTGCAGGACGACGACGTCGCCCGGCTCCACGTCGAACCCTGCGATGTCCCACGAGTCCGGGTCCGCCGCCACCTCCGCGGAGATGTCCGGCAGCCGGGGGAATTCGCCGGCGTCGCCCCACAGCGGGTCCGTCGGGTCCTTCGGGTTGAACGTCGTCCCGTCGTACATGACCCCCAGGTGCGAGGCGCGCACCACCCGGATCGCGTGTTCCCGGTCCATCTCGCACAACGGAATCCAGAAATTGCCCCAATGCTCCCCGCTCCAGGGCGAGTAGACGGTGTCCTGGTGCCAGAAGGTCGGGTTCGCCTCGCCCCGCTTCCAGAAAACCTCTTCGGCGTAGTAGCCGACGTACTCGGACTCCCACAGGTCCGCCGCGACCTGGCCGAACGGCGACCGCGACACGAGGTCGCGGTACATGCCCCGCGCCTCGGGGTTGGCGTTCTCGACAAAGAGGATGTTCTCCCCTTTCGTGTTGCCCACAGCGATCGGCCCAGGGTGCGCGACCGACCACCAGAAACACGCGTTCAGCGCTTCCAGCAGCGCCGCATCCACCAGACCCGGCAGCTTGACGATGCCGTCCTCGCGCAGGGCGCGCTTCTGGTCTTCGGTTACGTGGTAGGTCATGCGGGTTACAGGTACCGGCCGTGGCGCTCGAGGACCTCGATCTTGTAGCCGTCCGGGTCTTCGACGAAGAAGAACCGGGCGAGCAGGGCGCCGTCACGGTGCAGTTCGCTGACGGGGCGGGGACCGAACCCTTCCGCCTCGAAGCGCTCCCGCTCGGCCGCGCAGTCGTCGACCACGAGGGCGACGTGGCCGTACCCGCTGCCGTGGGTGTAGGCCCCCTCCTGGTCGGCGTTCCAGGTCAACTCGATCTCGAAGTCGTTCTCGGCGTTGCGCAGGTACACCAGGGTGAAGTCGTCGAAGTCCAGCCGCTCGGCCACCTTGAGGCCGAAAGCCCGGTCGTAGAAGTCGATCGAGCGGTCCAGTTCCTGCACGCGGATCATCGTGTGAATGGCCTTTGCCATCGGCGCTCTCCGGGGGGGTCGTGGAAGGGCGATTATCGCCACGATTCGCTGGCGCGCGCAAACGGCTCCGACCGGCCCGAAAACGGTGGAGTTAGCTTGCTACAGCGGGGGTTTTCGGGTAGATAGGAGGTCCAGTAGGGGGAGATTCAAGCATGCTTAGGAGAGAAAGACTGAGGCTGGCCGTATCGGGCCTCGCCTCCGCCCTGATCTTCCTGTTTCCGGTGGGTGCCGCGAACGCGGAAGAGACTGACGAGGCCGCGTCGAGAACCATCGAGGAGATCCTCGTCACGGCCCGGAAACGGGAGGAGAGCCTCCTGGAAATCCCGGAGTCCCTCGCCGTTCTTACGGGCGAGAGCATCGCCCGCGGGAACATCAAGGGGCTGGAGCAGATCGGCTTCCAGGTGCCCAACCTGAACCTGTCCATGCGCCTCGACGGCTTCCCCAACGTCTCCATCCGGGGCCTGGGATCCTTCGGCAACACGCAGGGCGTGGGGTTCTACCTCGACGATACGCAGATCTTCTCTGACGCCTCGTCGCGGTTCGGCGACCTCGAACGGATCGAGGTCCTGAAGGGGCCGCAGGGCACGCTGTACGGCGGGAGCAACGTCGGCGGCGCGGTGAAGTTCGTGAGCGTACGGCCCAACCCCGAGGAAGTGTCCGGCAAGATCAAGGTGCTGGGCGGCGAGCAGGGCACGATAGACGGTGAAGTGCACATCAACCTGCCACTCGGCGACGCCGGGTGGGCCATGCGGGCGTTCGTCTTCGGCGCCTCGGACGATGGTTATCTGAAGAACGCGAACCCGCCCCGGGCGAACGGGATGCGGCGCCAGGGAACCGCGGATGTCGGCCAGGTGGACGAGGCGGGAGGACGCGTTTCCCTCGCGGGACCGCTCTCGGACCGGCTGTCGTTCTACGGTTCGTTCCGCTACAACGAGTACGACGGTCCGAACAACACCTGGGTGCGCGAACTGGATGCCCACAACCTGCGGCATCCCAACGTCGTGAACAACTCGATCGCCGGGAAGCACGAGCGGGACACCAAGGCCGGCCTGGTCGAGTTCACCCTGGAACTCGACGGCATGGATGTCCTCTGGCTGAGTTCGTACACGGACACGTTCAGCAGCCGGTACACCGACATCGATATCCGGGAGGAATACCTGTTCGACCTGCTGCGCCCCGAAGACATGATGGTGACGACCCACGAACTGCGGTTCACCTCGACCGGCGAAGGCGCACTGGAGTGGACCGCGGGCATCTACCACTCGAAGTTCGAGGAGGAGATGAACGCCTACATCTGGTGGTTCGACACCGTTGCGAACCCCGACGGGACCTACTCGGGCAACGCGGCCTTCCTGTTCGGCAGCGAGGACGTCTCCGGACACTGGTGGGGGGATGTCCCCGACCCGGCACGCGAACTCATGTCGGTTCGGACGCCTGCCGAGCTGCGCAACCGGGACAAGACCCATCTGGCGGCGTTCGCGAGCATGACGTACACGATCGACGACTGGGAGTGGGGAGTCGGCCTGCGGGTCGACGAGTGGGAAAACAAGACCGTGAACCGCGATGCGCAAATCGCGAACGATCAGGGGGACACGGAGCTCATGCCGCGGTTGTCCCTCACGCGGTGGCTGTCCGAGGAGGCGATGCTCTATGGCCTGGTGGCCTGGGGCTACGAGCCGGGCGGTTTCAACCTGACGAGTTTCCTCGACGGGTCAGGGCTGATCCCGTTCGGGCGCGAGGAGGCGGTCAACTACGAGGTCGGCTGGAAGGGTCGTTGGGCAGACGGGCGCGCCACAGCCTCGTTGGCCGCGTTCTTCATCGACTACGAGGCCCGCCAGATCGAGTACCACCTGGTGCAGGCGGATGGCACGGCGATCGAAGCCATCACCAACTTCGGTGACTCGGAACAGTACGGGATCGAGGCCGACCTCTCCATCCAGGTAACCGACGAACTCAGCCTGTCGCTGGTCGCCGGCACGATCGAGGCCGAGTGGATCGAGGCCCAGTTCGACCCCGGAGACGGCAGCGGCATTCAGGACCTGTCGGGTAACTCGCCCCCCGTCACGCCGGACTTCAGTTGGGGCGCGACCGTCGACTACCGCCGGCCGATCAACAACCGCGTCCAGTTCATGGCGGCCCTGCAGATCAGCCACAACGGCGAGTACGAGGGACTGCAGGCGTGGAACCCGGTCACCAACCCGAGTTTCACCCTGGTCAACGGCCAGCTCGGGTTCCTCTGGGAGAACATGGATCTCATGCTTCACGTGGAGAACCTGACCGACGAGGGGTACTACAACGACGTGCAGCACTTCATCAACGGACACGACCTCGTCGGCGTCCTCGGCGGACCGGGGGCCATCGTGATCGGCACGCTCGGCCAGCCCAGGCTGACGACGTTGAGCCTGAGCTACTACTTCTAGGAGAGTTTTCCTGAAGCAAAGGGGTCGCCCCCCCCAGCGGGGCGACCCCCGGTTGTGGAAAACCCCCCCAAGCCCGCCGCCCCGGGCCGGCCCTCGCGGGCGCGGGGGCGGCGAC
>JAJDTI010000038.1 GCA_022827245.1 Pseudomonadales bacterium
GTCGAGGCTCGCGACCTGCTTCGCCGTGATGACCGGGTTGTGCTGGGGGAGGATCAGGATGCCGGTCGCGAGGCGGATGCGCGAGGTCGCGGCGGCCATGTAGGCCATCCAGATCAGCGGGTCCGGGATGGGCATGTCGTCGCGGGGACCCATCCGCCCGGTGGGCGAGTACGGATACTGCGACGCGTAGCCGAGCGGGACGACGGTGTGCTCCACGGTCCAGGCGGACTCGAAACCCGCTTCCTCCGCCGCCTGCAGGAGCTCGACGGCGTTGGCAGGGTCCACGAAGCGACCCACGTTGCAGTAGCGCAGTCCGAATTTCACGCGTGCTCCTGTGGTCGGGCCGGGCGCAATGCTAACAGTAGCCCGCGCTCTCCCTGGTCGGTGTTTACGGAGCCGGCCGCCCCAGGCGCACGGGCTCGCCGTGCGGCGTGTCGCGGTAGGCATCCGCCCAGGCCGCGGCGATACCGGCGAGCTCGTCCTGCGACGCGAGGCCCTTGCGCGCGACGAGGGTTTCGACGGCGTTCAGCCAGCAGCGAAAGTAATCCTCGTCGCCGACCGCTTCGAGTTTTGCGATCTCGGCGCCGAGGGTGGCGGACCATTCGCTCCACGAAAAGACGCCCTGGCGGTGCAACTGGACGGCCAGGGCGAAGGCTTCCGCCTGCCATGGCTCGTCGAATGGCCGCCCGGGTTCGAGGGAGACATCCGACCCGGTGCGGGTCACGGCGGCGCTTCCAGGTAGGGTTCGAACAGGTCGAGGATGACGCTGTCCCGCTCGGGCGCGTCCGGGCCCCACAGGACCGTGGCCCGGAAGCTCACGGAGTAAAGATGCTGCGGATTCTCGTCGTCGTGTTCGGCGTTGGAGTCGGGGAAGACGTGCGCGCCGTGCCAGGCGACGATCGTTCCGTTCTTGCCGCGCACGTAGCGTGGGAGGCGCGTGTGTGTGGCCGGTTGCATGTTCCGGGCACATACGGTGTCGCCCACGACGAAGGCGGCCGCGCGCTCGACGGTGCGGCTGACGGGCCTCCCGGTCCGCGCGACGTGGCGGAGGGCGGCCGCGGGAAGCGGTTCGTGGTCCCGGGGAACTGCGGTCGGCGTCTGCCCGCGTTCGATCGCCGCCCGCGCGGCGGCGTCGATGAAGCCGAGGGCAACGCCGGCCTTGATCAGCCGGGCGAACCACCGTTCGAAGTAACCGGCGAGGTAGTCGCGCGGGGGCAGCATCTCGAGTTCGTAGCGGCCCCGGTCGAGATTTGACCGCAGGTGGCTGCCGGCGGCGAGGGTGATGCCGAAGACGCGTCGCTCCCAGTCGTCGTGGAAAGGCTCCGCATCGCCCGGCTCCACGGCGCCGTAGCCGTGGGCGCCGCCCATGTCGTGTATGCCGTTCATGTCCCGGTCCCGCCGTCAACGTCGGGCAGGACGGCCGTGCCGACCATGGAGTCCCGCGTCACCAGCGCGGCGAGGGCTTCCTCGTCCAGGTGATCGGTCCCCGCGGGCCGCCGTGGCACCACGAGGTAGCGGAGTTCCGCAGTGCTGTCCCAGACGCGCACCTCGACCTCCTCCGGAACGTCGAGGCCGAACTCGCGCAGCACCGCCCGCGGCTCCATCACGACGCGGCTGCGGTAGGCGTGGGATTTGTACCAGGCGGGCGGCAGGCCGAGCACGGACCAGGGGTAGCAGGAGCAGAGCGTGCAGACGACGACGTTGTGCACGCGCTCCGTGTTTTCCAGCGCCACCATGTGTTCGCCCTGCATGCCCAGGAAACCGAGTTCCCCGATCGCTGCCGTGGCGTCCTCGCGCAGCCGTTCGCGGAAGGCGGGGTCGGTCCATGCCCGCGCGACGACCCGGGCCCCGTTGTGCGGGCCGACCTGGTGCTCGTACACGTCCAGGATCGCGTCGACGGCTTCGGGATCGACGACGCCGCGCTCCACGAGCAGCGTCTCCAGGGCCTTGACCCTGAGCGCCATCGGGGAGGGCGGGTCCTGGTGACGGTGTTCGCTCATCGGGGGGTCTCCCGGAAGGGTGCGGCGACGCCCCGGGTCACGGCCGGGAGCGGTTCGGTGTCGCGAGAATACGATAAGCTACCGGCTGCATCGAAGCCCTTCCGCGAAGGGGCAGGGGAAGGAAAGGGGAGAGACCATGCGCAACGGTTTCCGCGTACTCGACACGGACGCGCACCAGATGGAGCCGCCGTCCATCTGGCGCGACTACATCGACCCGGAGTTCGCCGACCGGGCGCCGCACATCGGCGACATGGGCAACGGCCGCCCGGGGATGATCGTCGAGGGGATGCCGATCACCAAGCAGGACGGCAGCTACCCGATGCACTCGAAGGAGTTCCTCGAGGCCGCCGCGCGGGGCATGGAAAAACACGAGGCGGCCCGGGCGGCCGGCTTCGACCCGAAGAGCCGCGTGCACGACATGGACGAGCACGGCGTCGACGCGCAGGTGATCTACCCCACGGTCGGCGGCCAGATGCTCGGCAAGCCGTTCGAGGACACGGAACTGTTGGCGGCCGTCTGCCGGGCCTACAACGACTGGAGCCTCGAGTACTGCAGCCATGCGCCCGAACGCCTCAGGATGGCCGCGATGCTGCCGGTCCAGGCGCCTGACCTCGCCATCGAGGAAGCGCGGCGCACCGCCGCCGCCGGGGCGGCGTGCTTCTACGTGCGGCCGAACCCGGTGGAGGGCCGCAACCTCTACCACGAAAGCTACGAACCGCTGTGGGACACGCTCGAGGAACTCGGCCTGCCGATGTGCATCCACGACTCCGGCTCGCCCTACCTCCCGTCCTACGGGGACCGCATGGAGACCCACACCTCGGGGCACATCATCGCCCACCCGTTCGAAGCGATGGTCGCGATGATGAGCCTGATCTGGTTCGGGGCGATCGAGCGCCACCCGAAACTCCGGGTCGTGCACGTCGAGGCCGACGCCGGCTGGCTGCCGTACTGGCTGCAGCGCATGGAGCAGCACTGGGAGTTCTCCGGCAACGCCGA
>JAJDTI010000032.1 GCA_022827245.1 Pseudomonadales bacterium
TTCTACTACGTGCGCGTGCTCGAGAACCCGAAGTGCCGCTGGTCGACGTGGGACGCGATCCGGGCCGGCGTTCCCCTGCGGCCCGACATGCACTCGACGATCCAGGACCGGGCGTGGAGTTCGCCGATCTGGGTTCGGCCCACGTAGCGCCCCGCAACCGTCGCCTGCGGCTCCGCTCGCGGCCCAGCCCTACCGACCTACGAGCCCGCGCCGTTCTACGGCGCGGCCTCCTAGGGGCGGTTGGAGCCAGGCGGGTCGTCTATACCTGCTCCCAGACCCGGTAGCCCCCAACGGCCCACGCGTTCTGCGCCACCGGATGGCTCTGCCGGGTGCGGCACAGCACCATGACGGGCCATCGTGCGCGAGGCAGCAGCGCGTGGACGGCCTTGGCTTGCACGAAGTCCCGTTCGGCCGGGGCTTCCGTCCACTTGGATTCGGCGAGCGTCAGCCGACCGTCCTTGTCGATCACGAAGTCCACCTCCCGGGACTGGTCGCGATAGAACCAGATGGACGCTTCCGGCGCCTCGACGCGCAGGTGCTTGCGTAGTTCGCCGAAGACAAGCGTCTCCCAGATCGCGCCGATCAGGTAGCTCTCGGCGACCACCTCTCGATTGAGCCCCAGCAGGAAACACAGCAGGCCCACATCGTTGAAGTAGAGCTTCGGAGTTTTCGCCAGGCGCTTGCCGACGTTGACGAACCAGGGCTCCAACAGGGTGATCTGGTTGGTGGCCTCCAGCACGCCGAGCCATGCGTTGATCGTCTTGGCGCTGACGCCCACTTCCTTGGCGAGTTCCGTCTTGTTCAGCAGTTGCCCACTGCGCACCGAGGCGGCGCGCATGAAGCGGTCGAAATCCCGCAACGACGCCACATTCAGGAACTGCCGAACGTCCCGTTCGAGGTAGGTCGCCTGGTAGCTGCGGAAGAAGTCGACCGGACGCAGTTCCAGATCCTTCCACAGTTGCGGCATGAAGCCCCGGACGAGCACCTCGGGGGCACCCTCCGCGGCTTCCCGCTCCGTGAAGGTGCTTCCCAGTTCGCGGACGGTCAGCGCCTCGAGTTCCAGCACGCCGCAACGGCCGGCGAGAGAGTCGGACACCTCCCGCATCAGGTTGAGCTTTTGCGAGCCAGTGAGAATGAACCTGCCGTTGGCGCTGCGGTCACGGTCGATCTCGACCTTCAGGTAGCGGAACAGCTTGGGCGCGTACTGCACCTCGTCGACGAGCAGCGGCGGCGGATGCCGCGCGAGGAAGATCTGGGGATCCTCCTCGGCGAGTTGCGCCTCGGCCGGCAGGTCGAGGCTGACGTAACGATGCCCCGGGAAGAGCTTCGTCAGGAGCGTCGTCTTCCCGGTCTGCCGGGCGCCGGTGACCACCACGGCCGGGAAGTGCGCGGCCAGGCGTCGCACCGCGGGCGCGATATCCCTGGGATAGTCGTGGTCTGACAAATCGGTAAGTGAAGGTCCGGATATGTTGGACTCAGGGTACCGCATATCCGACCTACCGGGAAGCGGTTCGCTATCGACCCCACCCACCGAAGGGCCTGCGACCAGCCCACTCAGAACCTGGGGAACGCCTCGGCCGGATGGTCTTCGCACCCGGCATCGCCGAGCGCGAGGTACTCCGCCTCGTCCCACGCAGGCTCGTCCCGGAACAGGTTGACGTAGGTCTCGCACAGTTCGCGCTGGTCGGCGAACGACGCATCCGCGAGCAGACGCGCCTTGAGGCCGGGCAGCGTCACTTCCTCCGCGGACATCCGGATGCCGCCGTCGCGCGGGGTGTCGAACACGATGGTCTTCAGCGCGCCGGCCGCGTTGCTCCATGCTTCCCACGGAACCTCCGTACCGTCACGTCCGCGCCCGGGACGGCCGGTGTGGGCGAACTCGGCCCAGTAAGACATCATGCTCGCCGACAGGGCGTCCCGCTCCGGCAGCCGGTCTTCGTCGTAGATGCTGCCGAGCGCGGCCGACGTGCCGTCGAACCCCCCGAACACGAAACCGATCTCGAGGCCGTGCGCGGCGCCCATGGCCTGTGACAGGTCGTAGCCCAGGATGCTGCCCTCCTCGTCCCAATCGAAGCGATAGGCAAACACCGAGTCGCCCTGGGCGTTGTGCAGGATACGCGCGAGGCTGTCCACCCCGTCGTGGCGCCAGCCCAGCGATCCATAGGCGGCGGCCCGGTCGTAGCGCTCCGGGTCCTTGAGCCGGGGCAGGAAGCCGAAGCGGTAGTCGACCCATTCCGGACTCATCGCCATGAAGAGCTTCACTTCGTCCCGGTTCGTCCCGAGGATCACGGGAACGGCGTTGTAGGAGGACACATCCGCGAAGAGTTCCGCGGCGCCCCCGGGCGGCAGCACCGCGCCGTCGCCGAACACCGCCGGCGCCGACACCATGCCCATACCTCCGTCGGCGTAAAGCGTCATCAAATCCGGGGCCGGGACGTCGTGGAGCAGCGCGCGAACGTCCCCGGCGGCCATCGCCCGCAGGGCGGTGCGGGCCGCCTCCATGCCCGGCGCCGCCCCCCGCGCGACGAGGAGCGACGCAATCACCTCGTTAGAACTGCGCTCGTGGCCCGGAACGGGGTCGTCGAGGAAGTGCTCCGCGCGCTCCGTCGTCTCGAAGAACAGGCCCCCGCTCTGCACCACCGCCCGGTGAAAGAGGCCGGCCGCGCGCGGCGAGGCCATGAGCGACAGGACGTTCGCGCCTCCGGCCGACTCGCCGAACACGGTGACGTTGGCCGGGTCGCCGCCGAAAGCCGCGATGTTGTCGCGTACCCACCCAAGCGCCCGAACGAGGTCCAGCGTGCCGAAGTTGCCGGAGGCGTCCACGGCGTTCGCGTCGCGCAACGCCGCGTGCCGGAACCAGCCGAACGGCCCAAGACGGTAGTTCGTCGCGACCACCACGACATCGTGCCGGGTGGCGAGCACGCTGCCGTCGTAGGGGCCCGCGTGCCCCACGCTGTTGCCGCCGCCGTGAATCCAGAACATGACCGGCCGGCGTGAGCCGTCGCCGGTGGCGCCGGCCGGGGCATGGACGTTGAGATAGAGGCAGTCCTCGCTCCCGACGACCCCGTCGCCGTCCGGGTCCTCGAAGTCCGCCAACGCGCCCTTGTACTGTATGCAGGCGTTGCCGGACGCCAATGCGGAAAGCGGCGCATCGAAGGCCGCGGGCGGCATGGGCGCCCGCCAGCGCAACACCCCCACCGGCGGCTCGGCGAACGGAATGCCTCGCCAACTGTAGCCTCCGGCGGCGTCCACGAAGCCGGTCACGCGTCCCTGCCCGATGTCCACCGCCGTGGCCGCGTCGGCCACGGGCCGCTGGCCGGCATCCTCCCGCGTCAGCCACCACCCGCCGGCGATGACCAGGACCGCCACACCAAGCATCGCCACCCACCTGCGTCGCATGTATCGATTTCCCTCGCTGGCAAGACCGGCGACGACATGCCGCCGACGGGTAGCGTAGCATCGCGAACCTCGCCAGCCGCCGGAGCCCGCCCATGCGCATCGCCGATGTCTCCGTCACCCTGTGGGAGTGGAAGGACATTCCCCCCACCCGCTACACCCGCACGATCGCGAGTGCCGCCAGCCGCAGCACGCGCATGGGCCTGGTCCGCATCCGCACCGACGACGGCGTCGAAGGCAACGCGTTCGTCGGCTCGGCGTACGGCCCGGCCGAGGCCGACGCCGCCTTCATCACGGGTCCGCTGAAGCGGCTCCTCGTGGGCGAGGACGCGCTCGCGCGCGAACGCATCTGGCAGGGCATGATGCGGCGGGGCCGCGGCCAGATGCTCCGGGCCATAGGCGCAGTCGACGTGGCGTTGTGGGACCTCGCCGGGCGGGCCGCCGGCATCCCGGTCCATCGGCTGATCGGTTCCTGCCGTTCCAGCGTCCCGGCGTATGCCAGCTCAGCGGTACTGCCCTCCCCGGAGGCCTACGCCGCGGAAGCCCTGCACCACAAGGAGACCGGCTGGACGGCCTACAAGATTCACCCGCCGGCGATCCCCGACGAGGACATCCGGATCTGCCAGGCCGTGCGCGAGGCCGTCGGCGACGACTTCCGCGTCATGCTCGACTCCACCTGGTCGTACGACTACCCGCAAGCCCTGCGCGTCGGCCGGGCCGTGGAGGAACTCGGCTTCTACTGGTACGAGGATCCCCTCGCCGACGACGACCTCTACAACTACGTCAAGCTCAAGGAGCGGCTGCGCATCCCGATCATGGCGACGGAGCTGCCGCCGGCGGGACCGACCTCCTACGCGCCGTGGGTGATGGAGCGGGCCACCGACTTCCTGCGCGGCGACGTGGCCGTCAAGGGCGGGATCACCTCATGCCTCAAGACCGCCCACCTCGCGGAGGCGTTCCGCATGAACTACGAGGTGCATCACGGGGGCAACTCCCTGAACAACGTGGCGAACCTCCATCTCATCATGGCGATCCCGAACTGCGAGTACTTCGAAGTGCTGCTGCCGGACGCCGTCCAGAAGCATGGGCTGGTGGAGGAGATCGTCGTCGATGGCGAGGGTCTCGTGCACGCGTTCGACGACCCGGGGCTCGGCGCGCAGATCGACTTCGATCTCATCGAGCGGAACAAGGTGGCGACGCTCTGAAGGCCCGGGAGGAATCTGGCGCATGAACACGACGGAATCGAACCGCAACCTGGTCCGTGACGCATTCGCGCGGTGGGAAGCGGGCGACTTCTCCGCGGTCCTCGACCTGATGGCCGAAGACCTCGAGTGGACGATCATCGGGTCTACCGCGATCTCCGGCACCTACACCAGCCGCGACGCGTTCCAGGACGCGGTTGGCAACATGTTGCGGAAGGCCTTCAAGGGTCCGATCGAGCCGACGATCCACAAGGTCATCGCGGACGGCAGCGACGTGGCGGTGCTGTTCGAAAGCCACGCCGAGACCCATGCCGGTCCGGACTACGACCAGGTCTACTGCTGGGCCCTCGAAGTGGTCGACGGACGCATCCGGCGCGGCACCGCCTACCTGGACACGGCGATGATCGACGCCGTGGTTGCACCGCACTTGTGAGCGTGCGGGGAACGGTGGCGCGCCCGACAGGATTCGAACCTGTGGCCTTTGGCTTCGGAGGCCAACGCTCTATCCAACTGAGCTACGGGCGCGGGGACGCGAACGTTAACAGCGGGTGGGAGAAGATGCACGCGGCGCGGCCGCCCCTTCGTGCATGAATTCGATTCGGGACGCCACAAGGGCGTCCTCTACACGGGGTAGCGCTTGAGCGCCTCTTCGTCCGGCTCCGTCCCCCACCCCGGCGTGTCCGGCAGGTACAGGTACCCGTCGCGGATGTCCGGCTCGGCCGTGAAGATCTCGGAATCCCAGGGCAGGCGGTCGATGTCCGTCTCCATGATGCGCAGGTTCGGCACTGCCGCGCTCACGTGGGCGCTCATCATCGTGGCGAGATGCCCGTAGTAGTTGTGCGGCGCCACGTTGACCTGGTGCGCCTCCGCGGTCGCGGCGATCTTCATCGACTGCCAGGCGCCGTTCCACGGCACGTCGATGATCGCCACGTCCATGGCGCGCAGCCGGAAGTACGGGAGGTACGCCGGCAACGCAATCAGTGACTCGCAGGAGCTGATGGCGTGCGGGCTCGCGCGGCGCACGTCGGCGAGGGCCTCCGGGTACTCGGTGTCGATCTCCGCCCAGAAGAGGTCGAAGTCGGAGAGAGCGCGCAGGATGCGCAGGTACCCCTCGGGGCGCGCGTTGTAGTTGAGGTCCAGCAGGATGTCCATGTCCGGCCCGGCGCCGTCGCGGAAAGCCTCGAGATGGCCGACCAGGCCCCGGATCACCTGCCGGTCCACGTTCAGGTCGGGCGCGTGGGGCCGCCCGAACCCCGGGCTCCAGCCGCGGGTGCGTTCGCCGGTGTGGTCGAAGATGTTGGTCTTGAGCGCCGTGAAGCCGCGCTCGCGCACCTCCTGGCCCAGCGCGCGCACGCCGGCCGCGTCGGTGATCGCCGGCGGGTAGAAGTCCGGCCGGGCGATGCGCCACGTGCCGCAGTGCGACCAGTAGACGCGGATCGCGTCGCGCACGCGGCCGCCGAGCAGGTCGCAGCACGGCACGCCGAGGGTCTTCGCTTTCGCGTCGAGGAGCGCGTTCTCGAGCGCGCCGATTCCCATCGCCATGACGCCGGACATGGACTGGCGCGCCCGCGCGTGCAGCATCGCGTAGATGCGCTCGGTGTCGTGGACCCGCTGTCCGACCACCGCCGGCGCGAGCTTCTCGACCACTTCGGTGACGCCGATGGACCCCTGGTGCTCGTCGTACTCGCTCCAGCCCACCACGCCGTCTTCCGTGACGAGCCTGACGAAATGGTAGTTGCGCCAGCCAGCATCGCAGTGGCGGGTCTCGATGCTGCGGACATGCATGGCGGTCGCCCCCGGAGACGGCTATTCGATGAAGCCGTACAGGCGCCCCGCGTTCTCGCAGACGATCTTGCGCCGGACCTCGGGCGCGACATCGCCCAGCTCCCGTTCGATGAACTCCCGGGAATCGGGCCATACGCCGTCCGGATGCGGGAAGTCGCTGCCCCACATGACGTTGTCCTCGCCCAGGATGTCCAGCAGGCGGATGCCGATCGGGTCCGACTGGTATGTCGCGTAGCACTGCCGGCGCCAGTACTCGGAGGGCTTCATGGTGAGCGTCAGGTCCTTGAACTGATCCTCCCATTCGAGGTCCATGTGGTCGAGGATGTAGGGAATCCAGCCGATGCCGCTCTCGCCGATGACCAGCCGGAGACCCGGGTGGGCCTCCAGGACGCCCCCGTAGATCGTCTCCATGATGATCTTCGACATGGCGAGCTGGAAGCTCGTGATGTGCACCGCGAACGCCTGGCGCCGCTGCAGGTGCGGCAGCGCGTTGTAGTCGTAGTCGACCTTCGGACCGATCGTGTGGTAGTGCAGCGGCAGTCCCGCTTCCTCCGCCAGCGCCCACAGCGGGGCCCAGCCCGGGTCGAAGAGCGGCGCCATCTCGTGCGTGTTGGCGACCTCGATGCCCCGCAGCACGCCACGCTCCGCGACCCGGCGCACTTCCTCGCAGGCCGCCGCGACATCGTGGCTCGGAATGCTCGCGACGCCGGCGAAGCGCTCCGGGCGCGCGGCGCAGAAATCCGCAAGCCACGCGTTGTAGATGCGCATCACCTCGTCCGCCGCTTCGTCGTCCTTGAGGCGCGTCGCCGCGCCGAGAATCCCGTACAGGACTTCTCCCTGGACGCCGTCGAGATCCTGGTCGCGCACCCGGAGTTCCGGGTCGGTCAGCCGGGGGATCCCCGCCGCCCCGTCACGGTACAGGCCCTGCTCCGCCATGCGGTCCGAACGGTGGATCTCGCCGGGAACGTACACGCGGCCCGCGGAGCCCATGCCGTTCTGCAGGCCGAACTGGGCGCCGCTCCGGCTGACCCAGTAGCGGCCCTTCTCCGTCTCCGCGACGTACGGCATCCGGTCCTTCAGCGTGGCCGGCGCCTCCTCCCGGAACAGGTTCTCGGGCAGCCACGGCAGGTCGATGTGGCAGTCCGCAGAAATGATCTCGTATTGCACTGGTTCCCTCTCCCTCGCGTCTTCCCGGTTCCCGCCGTCCGATCAGGACTTGCCGGACCCGCTCTCCCCGTCGTCCTGCCCCTCGCGCCCCGACCGCGCCCGAGGCGCCGGGTCGAGGAACTCCATCGTCTGCCGCATGACGTCGAGCGGGTTCACGCCGGCCATCTTGCGCAGCCGCTCCCGATACTGGTCCTGGTGCTCGAGGAAGGTCAGGATGCCCTGTTCGATGTAGCTGGAGACGACCCCGCCGAAGCGGTCTCCGTAGAAGCGGATGATCTGCTCGATCGCCCGGTTCGTCAGGATCGGCTCGTGACCCTGCTCTTCCTGCTCGGCCAGTATCTGGAGCAGCACGGTCCGCGTGATGTCGCGGTCCTCCCGGCTGTCCCGCACCTCGATGCTCTCGCCCCGGACGATCTCGCGGCGCACGTCCTCGACGGTAACGTACCTGCTCCGGTCCTGGTCGTAGAGCCGTCGGTTCGGGTATTTCTTGTAGCGGCGCATGAGTCCGGGGCGCATAGCCTTGCGCGCAATGGCGGTGCCCTAGCCGGCGGCGCCCGTGTCCTGGGCGTACGACGGCTCCGGGTAGATCAGCGCCCGCAGACCTACGCTGCGGTCGAAGCGCCGCCAGTCGTCGGCAGGCTGGGCCAGGCGATCCGCGATCACGTACACGGCCGCGGGGTTCATGGCCATGCCCGAGTGACTGCCGACGATCTCGACGTTTTCGGCGAGCGGTGCGTCGCGCTCGAGGCACGCCCGCCAGGAGACCACGCCATCCGTTCGACTGTACACCGCGGTACACGGCACCGGGATCGGCGCACCGATGTCCCGGCCGCCGCGCACGCGGCTGCGCATCTCGCGCACGGTGAGCCCGGACAGGCGCTCGAACAACTGGCGCACCACCGGATTCGCACCTCGCCCGTCGGCGGAGGCGAAGGGGCTGCCGAGGGTGATCACGGACCGGACGTGGTCGGGAAAACGACGGGCGATCTCCCGCGCGAAGACGCCGCCGAGACTCTGCCCGATCAGCGTGAGCGGCTGCCGGTACGTCCGGACCAGCCGGTAGAAGCGGAGCACCATCCGGGACTGCACTTCGAGGCTGCCGGTGTTGGTGCCCACCTCCCAGGGGAGGGTCCGGTAGCCGAGCCGGTCGAGGAAACGCCGCAGCGGCAGCGTCGACGCATCGCTCGCGGTGAAGCCGGGCAGGACCAGCACCGGGTGGCCATCCCCCTGGGGCGCCTGCGTCAGCAACGGCCAGAACTGGCCGAATCCCGCCGCTTCGCACAACGTGCGGGGCAGCTCCGCCAACGAAAGCAGCGGCGACGGCACTCCGCGCCCCTGCTCTGCCGTGTCCAGCGACTCGTACATCCCGCCCCCTGGGTCTCGCCGCATCGCCCGAGCGAGTGTCGCCCACGTGTGACTCCACGGTCAAGGTTTTGTTGCATCGCAATATGATCCCGTTCCAGCCGTCGAACGCGCTCGTGCAGCACCGTGAAACGATCCGCCACGCGGCCTCGAAGAAAGTCATTGACGCTTCACGAATCGGCCCTACAATGCGCGCCCGCTGGTCGGGGGGATGCACAGCATCGGTGCGGTCGCGGAACCCCGGACATCCCGAGAGGGGCGCCGGGGCGCGGGTCCGCCAGCAGCGAGGGCGTCTCACGCCCTGCAAATCAATGCCTTGCGAAGTGTCGGCGTGCCTTGGCACGCCTCGTGCATGACGTTCGGCCAGACGCATCGCTCCCGGGCGTAACGCACTCAGGACAGAAGGGAAACTGACATGTACAAGCTGAGCGGACTCGACGCCGGATTCCTCTACAACGAGACGGAACGCTGCCCGCAGCACGTGTCTTCGGTGCAGGTCATGGAACTGCCCCAGGGCATCGACGAGGACACCTTCATCGAGGGCCTGAAAGCGCATTTCATGGCCCGGCTGCACCTCGTCCCGTACCTGACCGACAAGCTGGTCGAGACTCCGTTCCTGACCGACCACCCAGTATGGGTGCCGGACACCGACTTCGACATCGACAACCACATCGAGCGCGTCGACGTGGCCGCCCCCGGCGGACAGGCCGAACTCGAGGCCGCGGTAGCCGCGCTCCACGAACAACGCATGGACCGTGGCCGGCCGCTGTGGCGCACGGTCGTCCTCTGCGGCCTAGAAGGCGGGAACATCGCCTACTACTCGGGCGCACACCACGCCTGCCTCGACGGCATGGCCGGACAGGCGGCCACGGCGACGCTGATGGACACGACCGTCGAGCCCCGCGAAGTACCCCCCGCGCCGCAGGACTTCCTGGCGCCGCGGCGCCCCTCGGTCACGGACCTGTTCGTCGCCGCGTGGGAGAACATCGCGCAATGCCAGCTCCGCCAGGCGACCGGCGTGCTCGACGCCGTCGAAACGGCGATACGCGTGCAGCGCCGCGCCGCCGATCTCGGAGGAGGACTCGGCGCCATGGCGGACCAGGCGCCCAGGACGCGCTTCAACGGCCCGGTCGAACGGGCACGCACCTACGCCGTCGCCGAGATGGACCTCCGGGCCGTCAAGGCGGCGGGCGCGGAGCATGGCGCCAAGCTGAACGACGTCTTCCTCGCCATCTGCGGCGGCGGTCTGCGGCGCTACTTCGAGCGCACGGGCGAGTTGCCGGAGCAGTCCCTGATCGCGGGCTGCCCCGTGTCCCTGCGCCGCCCCGGGGACGCATCGATGAACAACCAGGTCACCATGATGCAGGTCAGCCTCGCGACGGACGAGCCGGATCCGGCGAGACGCGTCGAGGCGATCATGGACTCCTCGGCGATCGCCAAGGAAGTGACGGCCGACCTCGCCGGCGCGTTCGAGAGCGACCCCGCCGCCTGGGGCATGCCGCTCGCCATGCGAAGCGCCGCCAGCGTCATGGAAGCGGTGGGCGCCGCGAACGCAACGCCACCGGCATTCAACGTCGTGGTCTCGAACGTGCCCGGCCCCCGCGAGCCGCTCTACTCGAACGGGGCGCGCATGCTGACCCACTACCCGGTGTCCATCCCGGCGCACGGCATGGGCGTGAACATCACCGTGCAGAGCTACGTGGACAAGCTCTACATCGGCATCACCGCCTGCGCCAGGGCGCTGCCGGACGCGGCGCTGTTCCGTGACGACCTCGTCGCCGAGTACGAAGCGTTGTGCACCGCTTTCGTACCGGCGGCAGTCGTCCCACGGCCCGTGGAACCCACGCCGTTGCCCGTGGTCAAGCCCGAAGGGAGCGAGATACCCCCGGCCAAGGCCGCGTGACCCAGGGAATCCACCGTCAGTCGAAATCGTCCGTTGACATCGATTTTTCCGCACTGCACAATTCGCGCCGTTGTGCAGTGCAGCACCCAGAGTCAGAGACAGCAGGGAGCCAGACGATGAATCCTTTCGAGAAGCAGCTACAGCTAGGCCGCGAGTTGTTCGAACTGAACGCCAGCGCATGGCGGCAGATGGTCGAACTCGACGCGGACTCCTTCCGCACGATGGTCGAGACCAACCAGTCCTTCTTCGCCAGACTGCCGGAAGTCAAGGACCTGCCGGGCTTCGTCTCGCTGCAGCGCGAGTACGGCGAGACGGTCTGGAACGGCGCCCAGGAGGCCCTGAAGGCGCGCGGCGACCTGCTGCGCGAAAACATGGGCAAGGCCGGCGAACTCGTCCGCGGCGCCTTCGAGGCGACGGTCGAAGCCGACACCCCGAAGCAGGAGGCCGCGTAATCCCGGCCTGGACCACTTGAGCCGCAGCGCGCGGGCGTTCTCCCTCTACCCCTCCTCGATCGCCCGCGCGTTGCACTTTTCTCCGCTCCTCGCGTTCTCGGGAGACGCCCTCGGGACGAAGGGAGACGCGATGTAAACTGCCGGGTCAACCGGCGCCCGGAAGCCCGGGCCAGCGAGGCCACCGTGTTACAGCAGTTGAGTGCGCAGGACGCGTCCTTCATCTTCATGGAGTCCCCTGCGACGCCGATGCACGTGGGGAGCCTCGCGATCTACGATCCCTCCTCCAGCGACACCGAGGTGCTGCTGGAAGAGCACTACACGCGCTTCCAGCGGGAGCGCCTGCACCTGTGGGCGGCGTCCCGCCGGCGCCTCGTCCCCGTGCCGTTCAACGCCGACTACCCGTATTGGATCGAAGACGAGGACTTCGAGCTCGACTATCACCTGCGGCGCATCGGACTGCCGCAGCCCGGCGACTGGGCCGAACTCCACAAGATGGCCGCCCGCATCTTCGAGCGGCCCCTCGACCTGTCCAAGCCCCTCTGGGAGTTCTACATCATCGAGGGCCTGGACAACCTCGAGGGGGTTCCGAAAGGCAGCTTCGCCGTCCTCTCGAAGACCCATCACGCGGCGATCGACGGCGCCTCGGGCATGCACCTCCTCCAGTTGCTGCATGACCTGACCCCGGAGGTGGAGCCGGTTCCGCCACCGGAGACCCCCTGGCAGGCAGACGCCGTGCCAGGCGATGCGGATCTCCTGTTCCGGGCCTGGAGCAACAACTTCGCCACGCCCTTCAAGTTCCTGCGCGTGTGGGCGGACACCACCCGCACCCTGCCCCGGATGACCGAAGCGCTGAGCAACAACGCGCAGCAGCCTTACTCGGTGCCGCGCACGCGATTCAACGGACGCGTCTCCGCGCACCGCGTCATCGGCGCGCGCCACTTCGACCTGGACGTGGTCCGCAAGCTGCGCAAGGTGGTCGAAGGGGCGACCGTCAACGACGCCGTCCTCGCCATCTGCGCGGGCGGCATCCGCGCCTACCTGCAGTCGAAGAGCGAGTTGCCCCGCGACTCCCTGGTCGCGATGGCGCCCATCAACGTGCGTACCGAGAGCGAGAGCGAGGCGCTCGGCAACCGGGTGTCCGCGATGTTCCTGCCCATCGGGACCGACGTCGAGGACCCGGTCGAGCGACTGCGCGTCATTCGCGAACGCACCGCCGCCAACAAGTCGATGACCGAAGCGGGAGGATCGCGGCTGGCCACCGACTACGCCCAGTTCGTGCCCGCTTTCACCGCGGCGCTGGCAGGGCGGATGGCCGCGCAGATGCCCGACCCGCAGTCCGCTTTCAACGTCAGCATCACCAACGTGCCGGGCCCGTCGGTGCCGCTCTATTCCATGGGCGCGAGGATGGTGACGAGCGTCGGGATCGGCCCCATCACGCAGGGCATGGGACTCATCATGCCGATCTCGAGCTACTGCGGTCAGCTCGTGATCGCATTCACCTCCTGCACGCGGATGATCCCCGACCCCGAGCACTTCGCCGCCTGCCTGGAGACGGCCTTCGAGACATTGCGCGACGCGGCCTTCGCCGCACTCGGCGAGGCCGCGGCACCGCCGGCCAGGCCGGAACCGTCCAGCGCGCCGAAACCGGCACCGAAACCCCGCAAGACCGCCAAGACCGCCAAGGCCGCCAAGACCGGCGGGAACGCCGGATCCCGGGGCGAAGCGAGGGGCAAGAACGGTGCATCCCGGAAGACCCCCGCCAAGTCCGCCAAGGCGGCGGCGCCCGAGGCATCCACTGGAGACCAGCAGTGACCGAAAGACCCACCGCCCTCGTCACCGGGGCGTCCTCCGGCATCGGCCGTGAGCTCGCCCGCGTGTTCGCCGAGCACGGCTACGACCTCGTGATCACCGCCCGCCGCCGGGAACGGCTGGCCGACCTCGCGGACGAGATCGGCGACCGGGTCCGCGTCGAGGCGATCCCCGCGAACCTGGCCACCCGCAACGGCATCGCGACCCTGAAGAAGGGCCTCGCGAGCCGCGAGATCGACGTCGACGTGCTCGTCAACAACGCCGGCGCCGGCGCCTCGGGCGAGTTCGCCGGGATGGACGCCGCGAAGTCGCTCACCCTGATCGACCTCAACGTGCGCGCCCTGACGGACCTGACGCACTTCGTGCTGCCGGGGATGCTCGAACGCGGCCGCGGCCGGATCCTGAACGTCGCTTCCGTGGCGGCGTTCCAGGCGATGCCGGGGATGTCGGTTTACGCCGCGAGCAAGGCGTTCGTACTGTCCTTTACGGAGGCGCTGTCCGAGGAACTGGCGGGAAGTCCCGTGTCCGTGACGGCGCTGTGTCCCGGCCTGACGCGTACCGAGATGGTGGACGACCTGCAGGCCGCCCCGGACTTCATGTTCGCGAGCGCCGCCGATGTCGCCGCAGAAGGCTACCGGGCATGCCTCGCGGGCGAGGTGATCCGCGTGCCGGGCGTCGCCAACCAGGCGCTCGTCACGTGGCTCCAGTACCAGCCCCGCTGGCTCAAGCGGTTTCTCTCCGGCGTCGCCGGGCGGGCCGCGTTCGCCTCAACCGGCGAGGAGGCAGCGACGGCCAGGGACATCCGCACACCGGCATAGGGCTCCCGACATGAGCGACACCGCACGATCGACCGAACGCACCGGGTCCGGCGAGCGTCCGGGCGTCGGAGAACACGAGGGCTTCGCCCTGTCGGCCGCCGCCGGCGTCGACGCGAAGGCCCTGACGGACGCCTGGGCCATGGTCGTCGGCGCCGCCGCGCGGCAGCCGGCGGCGCTCTTCCAGGCGTACACCGGCTTCTGGCGCGACTGCGCGAGCATCCTGTTCGGCAGCAGCGACCTCGCCCCGACCGCCGGCGACGCGCGCTTTCGGGACGCGGCGTGGGCGGAAAACCCCCTTTACCGCCGCATCGGGCAGTCCTACCTGGCCTGGACCAGGGCGCTCGACACCTGGCTCGAGAAGTCCGAACTCGCCGGCATGGACCGGGAACGCGCGCGTTTCCTGCTCGACGCGGCCAAGGACGTGCTCGCGCCCATGAACACGTTGGCCGGCAACCCCGAAGCGCTGGCGAAGGCGACCGAGACGCGCGGCGCGAGCCTGACGAGCGGGTTGCGCAACTTCGTCGACGACCTGCGTCATAACCACGGCTATCCGGCCGTTGCCGACCGCGACGCCTTCGAACTCGGACGGGACGTCGCCGCGACCCCGGGTGCGGTCGTGTTCCGCAACGAGGTGTTCGAGCTGATGCAGTACGCGCCCACCACCGAGGCCGTCCGCCCGACACCCTTCCTCTACGTCTTCAGCCAGGTGAACCGGTTCTACCTGGGCGACCTGACACCGGACCGGAGCCTGTTCGCCCGCCTCCTCGACGCCGGGATCCCCGTCTACGCCATGAGCTGGCGCAACCCGAAACCCGAACACCGGCACTGGAACCTCGGCACGTACGCCGGCGCCGCGATCGAGGCGATCGAGGCGATCCGCGCGATCTCCGGGAGCGAGCGGGTCGACGTCATGGGCCTGTGTGCCGGAGGCCTGGTGGCCGCGGCCGCCGCCGGCGTGCTCGAGGCGCGCAACGAAGACCACATCCGGTCCCTGTCCCTCGTCGTCAGCATCCTCGACAACCAGCCCGGGGACAGCGACTTCGGCCTGTTCGTCTCCGAGCGCTCGGTCGAGGCCCAGAAGGCGATGGTCCGCGCCAAGGGACTCTTCGCGGAAAAGGACGTCTTCGAGATGTTCGCGATGCTGCGCATCGAGGAGAGCGTCATGAGCTTCCTGCGCAGCAACTACCTGCTCGGCGAAGCCCCACCGAAACACCCGCTGCTGTTCTGGTCCATGGACTACACCCGGGTGCCCGCCGAGATGCAGTGCGATTTCCTCGACCTCTCCTGGCGCAACGACCTGGCGCGCGGTGAACTCGAACTCCTCGGCGAGCGCATCGATCTCGGGAAGCTCTCCTACCCGGTCTACGTGCTCGCGGGCAGCACCGATCACATCACGCCGTGGAAGGGCTGCTATCGCAGCACGCAACTGTTCGACGGCGACGTCCGCTTCGTCCTGACCAACCAGAACCACACGCAGACGATCTGCGCCCGCACGGACAACCGTCACCTGCGCTACTGGGTCGGTGATACGCTGCCTGAAGACGCCGAGGCCTGGTCGGCGGAAGCGGCGGAGCATCCCGGGAGCTGGACCACCGACTGGATCGAGTGGCTGAGGCATGGGTCCGACGAGACCGTGCCCGCGCCGGAAGCCCTCGGCAACGCGGAACATCCCGTGCTCGATGCGGCGCCCGGACAATACGTGAGGACCTAGCCGATGGCGTCATACATCATGCTGAGCACGCTGACCGACGAGGGCCGCAAGACGCTCATGGAGCGGCCCGAGCGGCTGCAGGCGGTGAACAAGGAGGTCGAGAACATGGGCGCGCGGGTCACCGCGCAGTACGCCGTGCTCGGCGGCTACGACTTCGTCAACGTGATCGAGGCGCCGAGCAACGAGGTGATGGCCCGCATCGCCATGGAACTCGGCTCCCGCGGGACCATCAAGGTGATGACGCTCCCGGCGCTGCCCATCGACGCGTTCGTCGAGATGCTGCAGTCCTCCCCGCCCCCCGCGAGCTGACCCCCATGCCGCACTACGTGATGCTGATGCGCTACCGGTCGCACGGCGTCAAGGCGGTGCGGTCCGATCCCGGGGTGCTGCTGGCCGCCAACGACGCGCTGGAGCGGTGGGAAGGCAAGATCCTGCACTCGTTCCACCTGCTCGGCGAGTGGGACCAGTGCGCCATCATCGAGGCGCCGGACAACCTGAAGGCGTACCGCGCGTCCATCGCCCACGAGATCAGCGCCACCGCCGACATCGACATCATGCCGGCGATCGACCTCCCCCTGTTCCAGCGCCTGGTTTCGCAGGACGCCCGGATCGCCGGGCCGCACCGCTGGCAGATCCGGCTCTCGGCCAAGCTCGCCCGCCGCGCGATGCGGCACTATGCCTTCACGCGTTGGGTCCACCGCTACTGCAAGCCGCTGACCATCACGGGCCGCGACAAGCTCGACGGCCTGCGAGGCGGCCCCTGCATCGTGATCGGCAACCACTCGAGCCACATGGACCACTTCGTCCTGTTCCACGCGCTGCCGGAGTGGATCAAGTGGAACATCTACTTCGGCGCCGCCGCTGACCGCTGGTTCCTGAAGGGCCGCAAGGAGATCACGCTGCAGCCCTGGTACCAGTCCCTGGTGAACGGTTCCTACCCCATACGGCGGGGCGGCGGCTCGGCCGCCCTCGACTACCCCAAGTGGCTGCTCGAGCAGGGCTGCAACATCATGATCTTCCCCGAGGGGACACGCGCCCGCGGCCGCGGCCTTTCGCGCTTCCGGCACGGCGTCTCGATCCTGGCGCTCGAGCACAAGGTCCCGGTGGTGCCGGTCTACCTCTCGGGCCTCAGGAAGATGCGCCCGGTCGGCACGCGCACCATCAAGCCCGGCCCCGCCGGGGCCCATATCCTCGATCCGATCGTCTTCGAGGACGGCGTGACGGTACCCGAGGCGACGCAGCGGATGCACGACGCCATGCACGCGGTGCACGAGCGGGTGCTGGAGCACGGAGACGAGGCGGCGGACGACGACCTCCGCCACCTGCGCGGGTCGGGATGGGACGGCGACCGAGAAGAGATGCGGAGCGACCGCGCGGATCGATCCTGATCATTGCTGGCGCGTTAGCCCGGATGCCGCACCAGGCGCTCCCCGAGGATTCTCGTCCTGTGCCCGTGCTCGCGCAGCCCAGGGTGGAGGGAGCACGTGCGCGCACAGATGGGACTCCAGCAACGTCCGCGGTTCGGCGGTGTATGCTGTCCCCGCTCATTCGAGGACACGGGAGATGCCCATGCTCGCGATCGGAGACGCCGTCCCCGACATCACGCTGCGCAGCCACCAGAGCGAGGAGGTCAGCCTCGGCGGCTTCCAGGGCAAGTGGCTCGTGCTGCACACCTTCCCCCTCGCCTTCACCGGTGGCTGAAGCAATCAGACCGCGAACTTCAACCGTGCGTTGAAGCAATTCGAAGGAGCCGGTGCGGCCCTCGTCGGGCTGAGCGTCGATTCCACTTTTGCGCTGGGTGCCTGGTCCACCGCCATGGGCGGCATCGGCCACCCGCTGCTCGCGGACTTCTGGCCGCACGGCGCGGCGGCGAAGCAGCTCGGCATCTTCAACGACTCGTTCGGCATCGCGAACCGCACGCTGATGATCGTGGATCCGGACGGCGTGGTGCGTTACACGGAGGAGCACACGCGGACCCTGCCCGATCCCGACGCGGCGCTGAGCAAGCTGCAGGAGTTGCAGGGCGGCGCGTGACGGGGCCCGCTCCGTCTCCCTGGACACACCCCTCTCGGCGTCTACGTCATTGACGTAGACCGGTGTTCCATGGCGCGGTCACACGCCGGCCGAGAGGATAGGAACCACGGTGAGCAGAGCGCGGAGCGTGTGCACGTTCCGAACCCTGACGGCCGTTGCCGTCGCCGTTCTGACTCCATAACGCTCCTCAGTCATCTACTCTGGGGAAGGGCGCTGGACCGCGCCGGGTGGCGCGGCCCACGTCGTGGTGGACAGCACCGGCGAAGTGGGGCCGCCGCGGCCCGGGCGATACCTGTTGCTTGACACTCACAGCCGCGCACAAGACGATGCCGCCAGGAACAACATCGTCGCCGCGGCCTTGTGGTTGAGCGGCGCGTCGTCACCGGCGGACGCCGCTACCCGGCTGCGGGAGTTGGTGCACGGATGGTCGGCGAGCCGGAACGTGGAGGCGGCCGACGCGGTGCTCGAATGGCTCGGCATCCTCTGGCCCCGGCTGTTCCCCGACGCCGACCCCACCACCCTGGCCGCCTGGCGGCGCGACTTGCTGAACGAGGAGGAAGGGATGAGCACACTTGCCGAACGGGTGCGGGAATGGGAGGCCGACCTGCTGCACCAGGGCATCGAACAGGGAATGGAGCGGGGCATCGAGGACCAGCGCGCGATGCTACGTGGTCAGGCAGAGCGCAAATTCGGCCCCGTGACGGCGCGCGAACTCGCACGCCGCCTCGCGAACGTCACAGATGCGGAGCGCCTGGCCGTGGTTGGAGGCTGGATCATCGACTGCGACACCGGCGCGGCGTTGCTCGAACAGGTGGACACGGAGGTCGGCAACGGCCCCGCGGACCCGGCATGACCCGCTGTAAATCCTTGGCATAACGGCCAGCAGATCAACTACATGCGAATGATCCGTTTCAGGAACTCGTCAAAGAGCGGCACGGTGAAGGCCGTGTCGCCATGCGCGGGGCTGTAGATCATGCCCTTGCCAATGAGCGCGTTGCGCGTGGGAGCGACCGAAGTGGCCTTCCGCTGCAGCACCCGGGCGATATCGCCGGATCGATGGGGACCCGGCCCGAGTTCCGCCATGGCGCGCAGATACTGCCTTTGCGTCGGCGTCAGCCGATCGAAGCGGACACGGAAGAAGCTCGCGTCCAACTCGGCCAGCGCCTGCACGGTCGCGCGCCGCGCATCGTCCGGTTCGATCGGGGAGGCATGGGCGACGTCCCAGCTATGCTTGCCCCACTCCTGAATGAAACACGGAACGCCCGCGGGCGGCTGCTCGTTTGCCGTGAGCCCGATGCCCGAACGACCGACGACGGCATCGAGATCGTGCCGGTCCAGACCTTTTGCGAGGAGGTGTGGAGCGGGGGTCTGCTCACGTAGCGACGCGGCGAACCGCAAGCCGCAAGGCGAGCGCGCGTTGTGTTCATCGACATCTACGAGCCGGACGCCGCCAGCGCCAACGCCTCCCTTGCCCTCCCACGCTGCCGCAACGACTGCAGCGATTACCGGGCACCGGGTGTCGTGCAGGCCCAAGGCGCGCCTCGTGCGCGCCAAACCGAATTTGACACAGCCCCCGACAAATGGACCATAGGCGTTCGCGCCTGCCGACTACACCGACGTTCCGCCGCGGCGTCCGCCGCCGGGCCGTACCGTGGGAAGCGGCCTTGCCATCGAAGGAGAGCATTCAGATGAGGAGAGCATCGAGCGTGTACGCGCTTCGTATCCTGGCGGCCGGAGCCGCCTTCGCATTGGCAGCGCCGCCGGCGCTGGCCGAGGACGACGACGACGAACGGGCATCCGGCGTCGTGGAGGAGATCGTGGTCTCCGCCACGTACCGGGACACCCGCCTGATGGACACCCCGCTGACGATCTCCGCGGTCACCGACCACGACATCGTCAACAAGGGCATCGAGGACATCCAGACCCTCTACCAGTCCATCCCCGGCCTCGCCTACCGGAGCAACTCGCAGACCTACAACACGCTGTCGGTGCGCGGGATCACCCCGCCGGCCGGCGGCACCGGCGCCACCGTCGGCGTCTACTTCGACAACATGCCGATCACGGACGCCACCACCGGCGGCCTCGCACAGACGCTCGGGCCGCTCTTCGACCTGGAGCGGGTCGAGGTGCTGAAGGGTCCCCAGGGCACGCTCTACGGCGAGGGCGCCATGGGCGGCTCGATCCGCTACATCACGAAGAAGCCCGACCCGAGCGGCTTCGACTACGCGATACAGGCCAACATCGAGGCCATCGGCGAGTCCGACGGCCTGTCCTACCGGACCGACGGCATGCTGAACGTCCCGCTCGGCGACCACCTCGCCGCCCGGGCCGTCGTCTACCGGCGCGACCGCCAAGGCGTCATCGACCAAGTGGCCCCGCGCAACGAGGACGACGTCGACACCTTCCTGGAGGACGGCATGCGGCTCACGGTGGCCTGGTATCCCACGGACACCCTTGAGATTTCCGGCATGGTCAACGTCATCGACGGTGAGTACGGCGGTCCGGGGCTCGCATACCACTGCTTCTCCGAGTCCACCCCATCGGACCCGAATGGACAGGTCCATGTATACGACCTCCCGGGAACCATCTGCGAAGGTCAGTTCGACCAGTTCCGGCGGCGCGACCCGTACCAGACGCACCTCGGGCACTGGCACCACCAGAGCGGCGGCTACGACGAGCAGACGATGTACAACTTCACCGTCGAGTGGGAGCTGCCGTTCGCGACCTTGACCGCAAGCAGCTCGTTCTTCGACCGCGAGATCGACTACTCGGAGGAAACCAGCCCGCGCTATTCGATCGGGCTGATCCAGTTGGTCGACGGCGGCTGCTTCGGTTTGTTGGATCTGTGCGGGCCGGACAAGATGACGGGCCTCGGCGGCGACGGGCTCTTCTACCGCGCCTCGGAGCGTTTCGTTCAGGAGCTGCGTCTCGTGTCCAACACCGACAGCCGCTGGCAGTGGACGGTCGGGGCCTACTACAAGGACGACGAGTCCCAAACCGGGGAGCACGCGCGATGCCACAACGGCGGGCCGCCGGCCTACGACGGCCTCGATACCCACTGTTGGCTACAGTACAACTTCTACCCGGACGTCCCGATTGACGAGCAGCAGGCGATCATCGGCCTCTTGAACGCCATCGTCCCCACCGAAGTCAACTTTCTCGACTTCGGGGAACAAGCGGTGTTCGGCGAAGTGAGTTATGCGATCAACGACCAGTGGGAGATCTTGGTCGGCGCCCGGTGGGCCGAAGTGTCCAACGATCTGCTCGTGGCACAGAACAATTCGGATTCGCGGTCCAACCCGTTGAAAACCTTGGGCATCACGACGGATATTTCCTCTCCCAAGGTGACGTTGACTTGGAGACCGAAGCCGGACTTCATGGCGTACGTGACCTATTCGCAAGGATACCGACCCGGGATTATCAACCCAGCCGTGGTGGACCTCCGCGCCGACCTCGACGCCCTCCGGCAGGACGATCCCATCGCGCAGCGGTACTACGACGAGCTCGCATCAGTAGTGACCGCAGAGGGTGACGAAGCCATCAACATCGAGCTCGGCGTGAAGGCGACGCTGGCGGACGGCCGCTTCAGCTTCACGGCCTCGCTCTACCAAATCGACTGGCAGGACACCATCGTGCGGATCCAACAGGAAGTCCCGGAGTTTCCGACCGCCTTCCCCCTCGGCTTCGCGTACAACCGCAACGAGGGGTCCGCCGAGAGTCAAGGCGTCGAGTACGAGTTCCGCATAGTCCCGATGGAGGACCTGAGCGTGAATTTCGGCGGCGACTGGAACTGGACCGCCGCCATCGACGCCGCCGCGGCGGGCCGTTACCTCGGCGTCGACATCCAGCCCGGCAACCGGCTGGCGAACGCGCCGCCGTACAGCCAGTTCCTGGGCGTCGCCTACGACTTCGGGCTCGGCAACTTCAACGCGACCGCCCGGGTCGACGCGTACTGGGTCGGCGAGTCGTGGAACACGGCGAACAACGAACGCCCGGCGCCCGCCTACCAGACCGGTGACGTCAAG
>JAJDTI010000197.1 GCA_022827245.1 Pseudomonadales bacterium
TGTTCGCGTGGATCGTCGTCATCGAACCGCCGTGGCCTGTGTTCAGCGCCTGCAGGACGTCCCCCGCCTCCGCCCCGCGGACCTCGCCGATCACGATGTGGTCGGGACGGTGCCGGAGGGTGTGCCTGACCAGGTCGCGGACCGCCACCCCGCCGCCGGCGGCGCCGCGCGCCTCCAGGCGGACACAGTTCGGGTGGTTGCAGCGGATCTCCATCGTGTCCTCGATGACCACGATGCGGTCCTCCCGCGGGAGCAGGCCCACGACCGCGTTCAGCAGCGTCGTCTTCCCGCTCCCCGTCCCCCCGGCGATCAGGATGTTCCCGTCCGACGACGCCACCCGCGCCATCGCCTCGAGCACCGACCGCGGCAGAGAGCCCATCCGCACCAGGTCGTCCGCCGTCAGGAACTTCCTCCCGAAGCGCCGGATCGTGATCGCCACCTCCGGCGTCGCCGGCGGATACGCGACCGCCACCCGGGAGCCGTCCTCGAGGCGCGCGTCCACGATCGGCGACTCGCGCAGCAGGTCGAACCCCAGCGGCCGCGTCATCTGCATCGCCGCCGACCGAAGCGCCGCCGCCGTCAGCGTCTCCGAGACCCCCTCGACGCGCGCGAGCTTGCCGCCGCGCTCGACATAGAGCGAACCCGGCCCGTTGATCATGATCTCCGTCACCGAATCGTCGGCCACCAGCGGGCCGAGCTCGGGCAGGAAGTCCACCAGGTCCCGCAGCGACAGTTGCCTTTCCATCAGAGCTCCCCCCCCCCAATCAGAGCTTCCCCGCCTCCCGCGCCCGCCAGTACGTCAGGTCCTCGTCCACGTAGTCGGGCTTCAGATAGACCCGCGTCGCGTCGTGCACCTCCATCCCGTCGAAGATCTGCGCGATGCCGGAGTAGTTCTCCAGCACCGTGAACTCGCGGGCGCTGAAGAGCGCCTCCTTCCGGTCCTGGAACGACTTCGTGATCCCGGCCGACGTCCCCGCCCCGCCGGTCCTTCCCGACAGGAAGCTGATCCCGGCCCGGCCCGTCTGCTCCTGCAACGACCAGCTCTCCCGCGTCCGCGTCACCTGGCCGCACAGCTTGCTCGCGATCTCCGCCGACTGGTCGTCCGCCTGAGACAGGTAGATGCGGCTCCGCAGGGTCTGCAAGAGCGTCCGCCAGGCTTCGCCGCTGCCCAGCACCGAGCGCAGGCTCGACAGCGACTGCGTGGCCACGATCGGGATGCACCGTGACTGCCGCGTCAAGGAGAACGCCTTCTCGTCGCCGCCCGCGTCGGCGCCCCCCGCGCTGACGAACGCCTGGTACTCGTCGCAGATGAACACCGCCGGACGCGGCTCCCAGCCGGGCCGCTTCGCCATTTTCTCCGGGCGCAGGAGCAGAGTGCCGAGCCACGCCTGCTTCAACATCACGCCGATCGTCCGCCCGAGATCCGGGTTCTTCCCCGCCGGCAGGTTCAGCGCGACCACCTTGCCCTGCTCGATCAACCGATCCAGGGAGTCCAGCGGCTTCACGCGCGCGGCCGCTCTCGCCTTGGCCTCGCCCCCGACCTGCATCCCCCTCTTCCCCGTCGGGTCAGGGCACGGCGGGCAGAACTTCGCCTTCACGTCCGGCAGGTCGAACATCCCCAGGAACACCGACAGGCCCGTCGCCACGTTCGTGCGCGTCTGCTCCGCCAGCTGCTTCCAGTCCTTCTCCAGCCACAGCTCGACCGACTCGAGCTCGCCGCGCTGGATCCACTCCATGTGCTCGTACTCTTCCTTCGTGTGCCCGGGCTCGGCGTCGCTGTAGCCGACGGTATAGACCTCCGGCTCCACCCCGAGGTGATGCCGGCAGTCCGCGACCGCGCGTTCGACCTGGTCCTCCCGATCCGCCGGGATCCGCGCCGCCATCCGGCCGTTGCTCGCCGGCTCCCACTCCCAGTTGTCGAGCTTCTTCCGGTGAGCCTCGTACAGCTCGGCGTCGACGCACAGATCGACCACGTCGGGACTCGCCCACCGCTCGTCGAGGCGCTTCTTCATCGCCGCGATATCTTCGGTGATCTTCTCCTCCTGCAGCACGTAGTGGTACACGTCCACCATCGTCACCCACGACGGATACTCCAGTCGCTTCAGCACGATTACCCACTGCGCGAACGCCGTGTACGCCTGCTGCCAGAACGGCTCCTTCCCCTTCCCGGCGATCTGGTTGATGAGCGAGGCTATCGTGCCGGCCATCGACTTGGCGTCCAGCCAGGGCGCCGCGAGCGGGTTCCACGCATAGCCGTCCGGCTCCATGTTCAGCTCGATGTAGTCATCCGACCGGTTGCACTTCTCGAGCATCTTCTTCACGTCGAAGCAGAAGTCGCCCTTGACCTCCAGGCAGAGCGCCGCCGCCCGCCTCTCCTTGTCCCGGGCCTGCCAGGTCAGGAGCTGGCGCACGAAGGGGCGCATGCAGCCGGCCGTCTTCCCCGTCCCGACCGCCCCCAGGATCAGGAGCCCGGTGTACAGGCCCTTCCTCGGTATCACCAGCCAGCGGGGGTTCCGGACCTCCTCGAACCGCGTCCGGTGGTGCTGCTCGCCGACCACGAGCGACGGCTCGGGGTCGTCTGGGGACTGCGGCCAGGCCGGCATCTCCCCGCGCCCGAAGACCTCCGAGCCGTGCGACTCGAACCACACGCGCTTCACCGCCTG